>CAZFCM010000044.1:0-2079 GCA_964517725.1 uncultured Candidatus Saccharibacteria bacterium
GAAAGATATCGTATAAAATCCCTAAATAAATTTCAAATTTTAAAAAACCTCAATGATCGACAAACCCAAAACCTTCTTTATCTTTCCGGTAAATCAAAAAAAGCAAACATCCCCTTTTTATATATGATTTTCTTTGAACCGTCTTTCATAAAAGCAGTAACCGTTCGGGGCGAAGTTGAAATGATGTCTGTATGAACCGAAGAATCATTGAATCCCAGTTCCGCCCAATCTTCAGGTGAAAGCTCCCCCGGGTCACCCACATAACAATCGTGATAAGAACGACCTAAGGCCAAGTGGGTATTCCCTTCTGGACCGCCCATATTTTCGTCAAATAAAGTTTCGGCCATAAATTTGTCAATCCGAGAAAAACGTTTGTCGGTCAGTGAATATTCTCCGATTTTATCAGCATGCTCGGTTTTTATCATTTCTCTCAAAACTTTTTCATTTTTCCGAGCGGTCGCTTTTATGACCTTCCCATCACTAAATTCAAGCCTTATACCTTCTATAAGCACACCGTAACGATAGAGAGGCTGATTAAATCGAATCCAACCGTTCGTGCCCCGCCAATCAGGAGAAGTAAAAAGCTCAAAGCTAGGTATGTTGCGCCCACTCCCACCCATCCATCGTCTTTTTGTCCCAAGGTGAACCCACAAATCGACATCCGGCCCCTCAACATGCAACTTTTCTATCGACATAGAATTCAACTCGTTTCTTACCTTCTCCAAATCTCGATAAACTTGGCGCCATTTGGCAATTGGATCTGGTTTGTCCAAAAAACAGGCTTTTATTATTTGTTGCCAATATTCTTTAAGCGACAATCCTGCTTCCTTTGCCTCAGCTTCAGTGCCATACAAAGCCAGTGTCCAAGTATATTTTCCCTTATTTTCCTTTTCATTCCGCCAATCCATATATGGTTTCCAAGCCAAGCCCCTCCTCATTATTTTTTTTGGGTGAATCCCTTCTAGTTCGTGCTTATCAACTTCGCTTAGTATGAAAATAGTATGGTCAATCTGCTCAACAAGGCCTTTGGCAAATTTATCAGGAAAAAAATCAATCTGATGTTCTTTGGCGTTTAAGAAAAAATCGCGATCAAAAGGAAACCTGTCTCCGCTGTCTGGGCGATAATCACCTAAAATATGACCTCCCGCCTTCAAAATAGCTATTTTTATTTCCCGATAAAGCGGTTTCGCCGCTTCATAAGCTACGAGATGAACCACTTCGCCTTTTTTTATGCCCTTGCCGGAACTAAGAGCAAAGTTCACAAGAACATCGGCATATCTCTCAAGAATTTTTTTAGTTGGTTCGTACATGAAATCGATTTTGCCCTAAAAAAAGATTCTGGTCAACAAAGTTGGGGCTTAACACAATCATCGATATAAATCGAACGAAATGTTTGGGCAGATAAAGTTTAGTCTCGTCCTATCCCCGCAGATTGTTCCCTCGGATTACCTCGGCAGGATATTAGGCGGGACATCGGGGCTTTGTTGGATAAAAACAAGCTCCACTCGCCCAAGTTATTATGTGACCATTCATCTCCACCCCAAGGAAACAGTGTATTCTGGTCACCTCCAATAAAACCAGACAAATTTTATTTATAAAACTGGTTTCTGTCTGCATTTTTAAAAAATCAGATATCTTCCACCCCTGTTATTTTGTAATCTAAAATCGCGTCATTTTTCCCAAAAGTAAACCCGGCCCGAATTCTTTGGCCACGAATAAAATAGGGAAACCAATAGCGATCATCCGGCCACATTTCACTGAAAGGAATTTCGTCAACAAAAAACCATTTTGGCGACATCTCCTCTGTCTCCCGAACATCCCCCTCAAAAGAATCCACCTTGAAAAGATGGACTTCCAAAATTTCCGGATTCTCCAAAAATTTGAAATCTATTATTCCGAGCTTGTTTATTGAATTGGCTCTAATGCCTGACTCTTCAAGAAGTTCGCGCCGAGCCGCTTCTTCTACCGATTCGCCCTCTTCAACCTTACCGCCAAAACCATTCCATCGGCCAGCGCCGAAGCCTCTCTTTTTCATACCAAGTAGAACTTGCGGATGATTATGAACAATAGAAAGCGTTA
>CAZFCM010000044.1:2089-5150 GCA_964517725.1 uncultured Candidatus Saccharibacteria bacterium
ATTTTTTTACGGGGATCTTCCAAAGACATGGCCACCTTCAAACTATCGGCAAAAAATCGACAAGCTTACCTACAAGAACTCCAATACCAATGGCCAATCCGCCGAACATCATCATTTTAAAAGATCTTTTCAGGGGCGAAATCTTTGATATCTTGGCACTATAAAAACCGAGAAAAAGAAGAGCGAGCGCGGCTAAAACTACAGAAACATGAATAGCTTCAACGCCTGATAGTAAAAAATAAGGAAAAATTATCAAAAAACCGGCAATGAGATAAGAAAAAAACATAACCAAACCTCCAATGAAAGGTCTCATACTTTTCACTTCCCTCTCAGCTTCATATTCTTCGGTCGAACTCTCTGATAAAAAACTTCCGACACCCATGGAAAAGGCCTCGACAAAGATCAACACCAGACCGCTTAAAATCAACTGGGGTTTCTCCATTCCGGCCATAGCTACGCCGGAAATAAAACCGACTGTTGAAACCAGACCGTCTTCAACGCCAAAAACCAGATTTCTGATAAAAACAGAGTTCTTTAGCCTGGAATTTTTTGATCCGCTGAACATAATAGGATCTTCAACCTGCGCCCAAAACTACACTTCAATTGTATCACATCCTCATTTTTTTATTCCCATTTCCCAAATTTAATCGAAAAGCTAAGACTTGCGATGATGGAGAGCGTTTATGAGTCCGCATTGCTTGAATTTATAGGGTCTGCCAGTTGCCGGATTTACTGCTCCGCAAGGACAAGGATCGTTCCGTCCAATTTTTTCAAAGCCAATGCTATTTTGACCTCTCTCGCTCCCATCGCCCGAACTTATAATCCTCGCCTGATCGTGCACCTCCTCCAATCTCCGACGATCTTCTCGCATCAAAACAGCAGAATTTTGGGCAAAACCAACAGATGAAACCATAGAAATTACCTGTTCCCGAACCGCACCCTCCATTTCTTTGAAAAGACGCAGGCCTTCTTTCTTGTATTCAACCAACGGATCGCGCTGGCCATAGGCTCTTAAATTCACACTTCCTCTTGAATAATCCATAAGTTCAAGATGGTCAACCCAAAACATATCTATGGTTTGAAGCATCACTCGTCGCATCATGGCAGTAAAATCTTTTTTGCCTGCCAAATTTATTTTTTCCTCAATCATTTCTCTGATTTTCGAATCATCTCCCACCATCTCAAAAAGTTTTCCAATCACATCATCATCAGAACCAAGCAATATTTTTCTCCTTCTTTCATAAACTATTTTACGCTGATGATTTAAAACATCGTCATATTCCAAAACATGTTTGCGAGCATCAAAGTTGAAACCTTCTATTTTCGTCTGAGCTGTTTCTAATGATTTTGATATCACCGAGTGCTGAATCGGTTCGTCTTCGGGTAAACCGAAAGTTCCCATCATTCTCTTTATTACATCTGAAGCAAAAATTCTCATCAACGAATCCTCCATAGAAACAAAAAACTGAGTGGTGCCGGGATCACCCTGCCTTCCCGAACGCCCCCTAAGCTGATTATCTATTCGCCTCGCTTCGTGCCTCTCGGTGCCAAGAACAAAAAGACCGCCTTTTTTCTTTATTTCCTCCCTTTCTTCTTCGGTCGCCGGATTACCACCAAGCTTGATGTCAACTCCACGGCCAGCCATGTTAGTTGCTATGGTAACCGCTCCAACCCGACCCGCTTGAGCGATTATTTCTCCTTCTCTCTCGTGATTTTTTGCGTTCAAAACAACATGTGAAATCCCCTCCCTTTCAAGATAACCGGAAAGCAATTCGTTCTTTTCTATTGAAACAGTGCCTATAAGAACCGGCTGACCAGACAAATTTAAACTTTTAACTTTTTTTGCTATTGCTTTAAACTTGCCTTTCTCCGTTTGAAAAATCTGATCCTCCAAATCAGCTCTGGCCATAGGCCGATTGGTTGGAATGGAAACGACATCTAGGCCGTAAACTTTGTAAAATTCCTCGGCGCTGGTAGAAGCTGTGCCAGTCATACCGGCAAGTTTTGAGTACATCCTGAAATAATTTTGGAAAGTTATGGAAGCAAAAGTCCGTGACTCTTTTTGAACTCCGACACCCTCCTTGGCCTCAATTGCCTGATGAAGACCTTCGCTCCAACGACGACCCGGTTGAAGTCGGCCAGTAAATTCATCTACTATGATCACTTCGCCATCTTTAACCACATATTCTTTGTCTCTTCGATAAAGAGCCTTAGCTCGAACAGCTGTTTCCAAATGATGAACATATTTCATTCCTTTCTCAGTGTAAATATTTTCTACGCCAAGCGCTTTTTCCGCTTTTGAAATTCCGTTATCGTTCATCGTTATTGTCTTGAATTTTTCATCAACTTTAAAATCATCGTTTTCATTTAAACGTTCAGCAATCCGAGCAAAAACTTTATATAAATCTTCCGAATCGGAAGTTGCGGCCGAGATTATAAGGGGAGTTCTTGCTTCATCTATGAGAATAGAATCGACTTCATCAACTATTGCATAATTGTAATCCCTCTGTCGCAAGCCTGTTTTTTCGTACTCCAAATTATCGCGTAAATAATCAAAACCAAATTCGTTGTTGGTGCCATAAGTAATATCCGCACTATAAGCTTCTGAACGAGAACAAGGGCGCAAAAATTCATGCACCACCTTGAAAGAGCCGGTCTCATCGCGCTTTTTGTCTAATTCATCTCCGTCGTTCTTGTCCAGAGATCTTTTATCCGCCCGGGGGGCATTCTCCGCTTCCCGAATCTGTCTATGGGTTGGATCATATAAAAATGAGCTTTCATGATTTATAACTCCGACTGAAAGACCTAATGCGTCGTAAACTTGACCCATCCAAACCGCATCACGTCTTGAAAGATAATCGTTGACCGTAACAACATGAACACCTTTACCAGAAAGAGCGTTCAGATAAACCGGCAATGTGGCGACCAGAGTCTTTCCTTCGCCAGTTTTCATTTCAGCTATTTTTCCTTGATGAAGAACTACCCCACCTATAATCTGAACATCAAAATGACGTTGCTTGAGAGTACGGCTAGCCGCCTCACGAACCGCGGCAAAAGCTTC
>CAZFCM010000045.1:0-3452 GCA_964517725.1 uncultured Candidatus Saccharibacteria bacterium
CAATAGACCTCCTTCATCAGTTATTATGGCATTCGCCTTTTTTATAGCTGGCAAAAAATCTGGTAAGGTCATCAGAGAAACTAGGACATCGCCTTCTTCAAACTTTTCTAATTGCTTAACACTCAAAGCAATCTTGACTTTACCTTTAACTCTACCGGGGTAAACCACTTCCCCTTTCAATTCTTTCGTGCCTTTTAAATTAACCGTCTCAAACTTCATTTTGTATTTTTCTTCAATAAAACTTTTAGAAACCCCAACATAAATTTGATTATCAACAAAAAAATAACCCTCCAATCTTTTTTGGAGTTCAGCTTTATCTGGAAAACTATTTTTTTCTATCTCATCAATTCTCAACACTTCAATAAAATCCAAAAAATCCGGATAAATCTCCAATAAAGACTCCCTTATTAAATTTTCGCTTCTTGGAGCATAGTCTTGCGTCTCTTCTCTCAACTTCAAAAAATGCTCCGATAAGATAATCCCCCCGAGCTCCTCCTCTGTCATAAACCAAAGCCACCATGCCGCTTCAAACCAAACATAACCTTTCTCGAAAATTTTCAAGAATTCACAAAGTCCTTTATGATCTAGCTTTAATTTTTTATTATAAAAAGCCCTTACACTATAAAGACTTTTCATAAAATGATTTTCTAAATAATTTAGAAAATTCGGATCTTTTTTAACTTTATCCAATAACAAACTTTTTATCCAATCAATTCCCCTATGATCATAAAAGCTATAGACAATGCCGTTTTTTCTTTCAAAAATTATGTATGGAAAAAACGGCTGGCATTCCGAAATCCAGCCTTTTTCGTTTTGTACCTCCCCACGCCACCATACTTCCATGCTCGCCAAAGTAAAATCCCTGGCAAAAGTTTCTTTGTAAATAGGAACTATTTGATTCGTGTCATTCGCAGGCATTTGTATGTCGGTGCTGTTTTTCTACTTCCCCATCTTATTTTCTTGTTCGGCAATGGCAACCGTTGTGGCAACAACCGTGTCCGGGTTTAGAGACATACTTTCAATGCCGTGTTCAACTAAAAACAAAGCGAAATCTTTGTGGTCAGAGGGCGCTTGACCGCAAATTCCTATATATTTACCTTTCTCTTTGCATTTTGCGATTATTTCCGCCACCATTTTTTTAACCGCCGGATTTTTCTCATTGGCAATATGGGTGACAATTCCGGAATCCCTATCTAATCCCAAAACCAACTGGGTCAAATCATTGGAACCGATAGACATACCGTCAAAAATCGCCAAAAAATCGTCGGCCAATAATATATTAGACGGGATTTCACACATTACATAAGCGGGACAACTTCCACCCATTGATTTTACTGTCAGTCCCGCTTCTTTCATCATCTCTAAAGTCTTTTTGCCCTCCTCTGGTGTCCGGCAAAAAGGCACCATCGGAATTACATTTTCCAAACCCATTTCCTCACGAACTTTCTTCATCGCCAATACTTCGAGTTTGAATGCTTCTTTGAATTTTGGATCGTAATAACGCGAAGCCCCCCGCCAACCGATCATCGGATTTTCCTCTTTCGGCTCATACAAATCTCCTCCTACCAAAGTTCTGTATTCGTTGGTTTTAAAATCAGAAAAACGAACAATTACCGGTTTTGGATAAAAAGCTGTTCCAATTTTTGCTATGCCATAAGCTAGATTATCCACATAAAAATCCGTTTTGCTCATCCAGCCCCTCGTCTTTTCAGAAATTTTACGCTTCAACTTCAAATCTATTTTTTCATAATCAATTAGAGCGTTCGGATGAATGCCAATCTCTGACGAAATTATAAATTCTTCCCGAGCTAACCCCACCCCCTCGTTCGGTAAAAATGATTTTTCAAAAGCTGTATCAGGTGTGCCTATATTCATCATTATTTTCGTTTTTGGTTTGCCTATTTTTTTTATATCGTGTTCTCTAATTTCAAATTTTAATTCACCCCGATATACATAACCCTCGGCGCCTGTCGTATCAACCGTCACTTCTTCACCATTTTTAAGACGTCTAGTAGCGTTGCCCGATCCGACAATAGCTGGTATCCCAAGCTCCCGGGAAACTATCGCCGCGTGGGAAGTGCGTCCGCCTTTATCCGTAACAATGGCGCTAGCTATTTTCATTATCGGCTCCCAATCAGGATCTGTAATATCCGTGACCAAGACCTCCCCGGGCATAAATTCACCCATCTGTTTTGGATTTAATATGATATGAGCTTTTCCAACGGCGATCTTGCTCCCAACAGAAACCCCCTTCACTAATTCTTCACCTTTGCTTAACAAAACATATTCCTTAACTTTGGAAAAATCACGTTCCGCATGAATCGTTTCCGGCCTAGCCTGCACTATAAATAATTCTCCAGTCTTGCCATCTTTTGCCCATTCTGTATCCATCGGCGTCCATTTCCCATGCTTTTCAGAATAATGTTCTTCTATTATCTTGCCCCATTCAGCTAAAGTTAAAATTTCGTCGTCAGATAATACGAAACTGCTTTTTTCCTCCAAGCTGTTTCTAACTGTCTTTAATCGGTGAATACCAACCATATTCTTTGAATAAACCATCTTGTCAGCTTTTTCACCAAGCTTTTTAAAAATAATCGGCTTAGAAGTTTTGCCTAGAAGTGCTTTGGCCACCAAAAATTCATCGGGAGAAACCTTGCCTTGAACTACCATTTCACCCAATCCCCATGAACCATTTATAACTATCAAATCTTTAAATCCAGATTCCGTATCAAGAGTAAACATCACACCAGAAACACCTTCACCAGAATGGACCATTTCCTGAATACCAACCGAAAGAGCTACTTTGAAATGATCGAACCCTTTATCCACCCGGTAAGAAATAGCTCTGTCCGTAAAAAGCGAGGCCATCGCCGCCTTGGTCGCATCTTGAACAGACTGATAACCTTTTATTCCGAGATAAGTCTCATGCTCGCCAGCAAAAGAAGCTCCGGGAAGGTCCTCGGCTGTGGCTGAACTCCTAACCGCAACATCAATATTTCTTCCCTTTTTTGCCTCAAGAGCTTCGTATTCTCTCTTTATCGCCTCATCAAGTTCTTTTGGAAATTTAGCTTTTACTATGGTTTTTCTTATTAACTCGCCCCGCTTGGCTAAGTCAGAAAGATTTCCGGTATCTAAACCTTCCAGAGCTTTTTTTATGAACTCATCCAGCTTTGTTTCTCGCAAAAAAAATCGATAAGCTTCGGCCGTCACCACAAATCCACCTGGAACTCGAACTCCTTTCGGAGAAAGATTTTTTATCATTTCCCCAAGAGAAGCGTTCTTTCCGCCCACTTCGGCGACATTATCAATTCCAACCTCATTTAAATTGCACACGAGTTTTTTGTCCATAATATATTTTTTATAATTTTAAATCTTTCTAAGCATTACCACAGAGCTTAATAAAAAATTAATAACCTATTAATTTAATCGCATCAATTTCTTCCCGCCTAAAT
>CAZFCM010000045.1:3462-5118 GCA_964517725.1 uncultured Candidatus Saccharibacteria bacterium
ATTAGTGCCATTTAACCTTTTTTGCTGATAAATTATTTAATTCAAAATTACAAATAATTATTCTAATTTCAAAGCAATAATCAAATCCGAAACATTACTTCCCGTATGGCCGGTCATAATATAATCACCCGTCTGTTCAAAAAAAGGCGCGGGATCATGGTTTAAGAGATATTTTTCCGTATCAAGACTAAATCTTTCGGCTTTTTCTCTGCCTTCAAAATCAGCAATCGCGCCAGCATATTCACCATTATCCCGACCATCGGAAGCCACAGGCATAACCAACTCGCCTTTTTCCACATATTGCAAAGCCGAAAGAGCCAATTCGCCATTTCTTCCACCTCGACCCTTTTTGTCAACCGTCACTGTTGTCTCACCACCATAAAGTAAACACGTCCTCGCTTTTTCTAGACGAATTTCATCAACAATTTTTTTGCCAACATCCCTAGATTCGCCGGAAAGTCGGTCAGTCACAATTCTCGCCTTAAATCCATGTTTCCTTGCTTCATCATACATAGCGTTCAAAGCTAAAACATTTGATATGGCCAAAATGTTTGTGACCTTCTCAAAATATTTTTCATCTTTTGGGGTGTCTATAAGACCACAGCCTGGTCGTGAACAATTTTCAAAAATTTCATATTTCTCCAAAATTTTTCTGGCATCTTCTATCTTCGTTTCGTCCCGAACTGTCGGACCAGAAGCGACGAAACTCAAATCGTTTCCAGGAACATCAGAAAAAATTAGAGAGACTAATCGAGCTGGAAAAACATAACGCGCCAGATGTCCGCCTCGAGCGAGAGATAAATGTTTTCTAACTGTGTTTATCTCATAAATATCAGCGCCGACGGCAAAAAGCCTCTTGAGAATCATCTCTTCTTCCGCCCAAACATCATGTCCGTTCTCATAATCAATCGGTAAACAAAGTAAAGTTGATCCGCCACCAGAAATTATAAAAATGACCAGATCTCTGTCTTCTAAATTTTTCAACAGATTGACCATCTCCCTGGTAGCTTGAACATTGGCTTGAGAAGGAAAAGGGTGCGTGCCTTTGAAATATTTTATTTTTCCCTTGTTTGCCCCACAACTTTTGACATCAAGAACTATGCCACCGGAAAGCAAATCGCCCAATACAGATTCAGCCGCAAAAGCGGCCTCGGCTGAACACTTACCCACGCCAAAAAGAAAAATTCTGCCTGACCCGGCGCGAAACGGCACCCCTCCGACCAAAATCGAATCGCCGTCCCTTTTTATTCTTGACCTAACGACCGAGTCGGTGTCTATAGCCGAAAGGCCTGCCTCAGCAATAGTCAGAGCCATTTCACGCAAAGGAGTCGTTCCCAATTGATGAATATTCTTTATTTTAAACATAAACAAGGCTATTATACCAAAATAAAACCGCGTTTCCCAAAGCGAAAAACGCGGTGTTTCGTTCTCAGCATTTCTAAGAACGAGACAAAATCCTTCTGAAAGGAACTCTTGACCGGCGTAAACGGCCTCGATGATCCATGACCCAAACCTCGACCTCTCTAAGCGCGAGAACAATATCCAAAGCTCCTTTGAGACTGTCGCATGGCCACAAACTGCGCCGTTTACCGTCCAAACATCGGAACCTTTTATGGCCACTGTTTTCCAAAACCTTTTTTACTCCATTACGGCCAG
>CAZFCM010000046.1:0-4962 GCA_964517725.1 uncultured Candidatus Saccharibacteria bacterium
CCAACAAAGTTTCCCCGATGTCGCCCGCCCAATACCTCGCCGAGGTAATCCGAGGAAACAGTCTGCAGGAGACGGGGCTAAATTTATTGGTTCGATGGCGGAAAAGAAGGCAATCTAATTTTTTGGTGGATATATGATGACCTTGTCACCTTCGTTTAGACCGGAAGTGATTTCGATTTTTCCACTTGTTCCAACAAGACCCGTGTCGACGATTCTTTCTTCATTTCGGCCATTTGAATAGATCAGGACAGTGTAAAAATCCCCTTTGTCTTTTAATGCCTTTTTTGGAAGGAACAAAACATTTTTTCTTTCAGCGGTTTTCACTTTTATGTTCGCGGTCATTCCCGATCTGATTGTCGTTGACTGACTGTTAATTGAGAAAGTTGTTTTGTAGGTAGAAACACCGTCTATTACTTTTTCCGCTGGTTCTATTTCTATGACTGATGCGCTAAAAATCAAGCTGTCACCATAAGCATCCAGGGTTACTTCAGCTTGGTCACCTGTTTTTAATTTTATAAGATCAGTTTCCGGCACACTGGCTTCAATTTTAAAATCTTTTTCGTTTATAACGGAAACCAGTTTTATTCCAGCTTGAGCAATTTCACCCACTTTAGCGTCTTGCCTTGTTATTATCCCGTTTATAGGTGATCTGATAACGGTCTTTTTTAAGCCTGATTCGGCGCTTTTGACATTTGCCTCAGCCCTCATTATGGCGCTTTCTTGCTGGGCTAAGACTTCAGCGGTCGCTCCGATTTTTGCCAAATCAAGTTCGTGTTTATATTTTTGGACAGTTATTTTTTGAGAAGCAATGTTGTCGATTATATCTGAGATTGAAAGGATGGCGGCGTTTACATTGTTCCGGCCAGTGCTGACATTGCCTTTATACGAAGCAAGAGTTTCATCACTCAAATTGGAAGCGTTGTCGAGAACCGTGCTTACTTTTACCAAAAAGGCCTGGATTTTAATCAGATAATTTCTAGTTTCAGTAAGCGCTTTTTCTTTTTCTGACGAGGTATAATTTCCGGACAAAACAGAATTATTCAGACTGTTGAAATCTTTAAGGATGTTAAAAACAACTATTCGTTCGCTAATCGCTTCGTTTCGAATTTGCTGGTTGCTTACATTAAAGGTGATATCCGGATTTGTGGTCTGGTCGTTAGAAAATATAGCGTCGGTTTGTTTGTTTACAGCATCATCGCTCTTATTGAAAGCGTTGTTTATGGAAGAAACAGCTTCTGAATAAAAATTTTTCAAGTCTTGTTCCGCTTTCTCTATTTCTGTTTCTTTTATCCGAAGTTCTTCTAGCCGACTTCCTTTGGCTAATTCTTCATAACGGGCGATTTCCGATTTCATTTGGGCTTTGGCGTTTTCGAGGGAGGCTTCTTCGGTTCCGTTTTCAAGCGAAGCAACGACTTCTCCCGCGTAAACAAATTCTCCAACTTTTTTACTTATCCATTCAACTGTTCCGGTTTTTTCAAAAGCTAGATCAACTGAATCCATCGCTTTTATTACACCTGAAATCATTATCTCTTGACTGACATCTCCCCTTGAAACCAGGAAAATCTCAGATCCGTTCTTTTTTTTCACACCAGCGGTTGCAATTACGGCTATCAGAGCGATTCCAAAAATGGCCACCGCTAATTTTTTGTCTTTGAACAGGGAAATTAACCTGCGGATTTTGTTTTTTTGATTTTCCATCTTTCTTTTATAAAAAGGTAAAGTTGGGGTATTATAACACGAAATGGCTAATAATTCATGGAAAGAAGCTGAAACGGCTGTAAATAAGGGGTTTTTAGTTGTTGTGCCAACGGATACCATATTCGGTATTGTTGCTTCAGCACTTAAGCCTGAAGCGGTAGAAGCGGTTTATGAGATTAAGGGCCGAGATAGAAAAAAACCATGCATAGTTTTGTGCGAAAAAGTTTCAGATTTGGAGACTTTTGGGGCCAAATTATCCAAGAAAGATTTGGAAATATTAAAGAAAATTTGGCCAAATCCCGTAAGTGTTGTTGTACCGTGTGGCGATGATTTCAGGTATCTTCACAGGGGAGGAAGAAGCATCGCCTTTAGATTGCCTAGATCGGGAAAAATCAGAGCTTTTATAAAAGCGGTTGGGCCAATAGTGGCGCCAAGCGCAAATTTGGAAGGTTGTCCGCCGGCGGAAAACTTGGAAAAAGCTAGAGAGTATTTTGGGGAAAAAGTAAAAGCTTATGTGAACGGAAGGGCAAGATGCGACTCATCAACCCTTGTTTCCATAGAAGACGGAGAGATTAAAACCATAAGAGCGGGTGTTTGGAAAGTGCCGGAAGAACTAAAATAGGGTGTACAATACTTATCCCATTATTTCCGTGGTTTGGGGGAAAATAATATGGTCATTTTAAGTAAGAGAAATATAGCTTTTGGTTTTGCATTTATTACTTTA
Source organism: uncultured Candidatus Saccharibacteria bacterium (assembly GCA_964517725.1). Taxonomy (GTDB): domain Bacteria; phylum Patescibacteriota; class Minisyncoccia; order Phycocordibacterales; family 2-02-FULL-43-11; genus 2-02-FULL-43-11. The sequence goes on from CAZFCM010000046.1 coordinate 2,423, forward strand.
CTGGCAGGTTTTTTTATTGGTCGGATTTATAAAGTTTCTACGGCGGTTTTAGAAAAAGAAAGTTTTCGTTCCCTTGAGGCTTCTCTCATCATAGAAGACGGGGAAGGAAATGTGATGATTTTTGCGAATAAACCTTTTTCTTCTGGAGAGTCGGTTTTCTCTTTGCTTAGACGGACAGCAGAGGAAAATAATTTTAGTTTAGAATACAAAGATTATGGAGAAAGTTTGGGAGTTTTTGTAAATGCGATTGCTGGGATTGAAAATTCTAATGATAAATGGTGGCAATATTGGGTAAATGGCCGTTATGCATCAGTCGGAGTAGGGGGTTATGAGTTGGAGTCAAAAGACTTGGTGGAATTTAAATTTACAAATGCTAGACAATAAAGTTCTCTATCAAGATGAAAATTATCAGTAAAATAGCATGGGCATTTGGTTTAATAACAATCGCGGTTGCGGGAAGATTTATTCCGCATTTTTGGAACATGACGCCGGTTGGCGCAGTGGCAATTTTCGCTGGCGCTCGTTTGGGAGTTGGCTGGGGTGTGGCTGTTCCGATTTTTTCCATGTTTCTTGCCGACCTTTTTTTGGGTTTTTATTCTGCGCCGGTGATGTTATCAGTTTATGGTTCTTTGGCTCTTACCGGTTTGGCCGGCTACTTTCTTGGTCAAACTGGTAAAAGTTCAGCGATTTTGTCCGGAAGTGTTTTCTCAGCTACTGTTTTTTTCTTAATAACCAATGGGGCGGTTTGGTTTTTTAGCGGTATTTATCCGGAAAATTTCGGTGGTTTGATTTCTTCTTATATTGCCGGCTTACCCTTTTTTAAGAATCAGCTTATCGGCGATTTATTTTTTACTTCGGCTTTATTCGTTTTAGCTGATGTGATTTATTGGGATTGGTTACAGATCCGAGTTTTCTTAAAAAAGATTAAGATAAAGACGATAAATCTTGTCTGATTTGCCAATTTTTACATTTTTCTTTTTTCTTGAATCTTAGTCCCCGATTATATATTCTTATCAAGTGGCGGATATTTTGGATGGAAGATTGGCTCGGACAGTTTTGGCCTCTCGGCTGAAGGAGCGATTAAAAAAAATATCGCCTCTTTGTCTTGCTATAATTCAAATTGGAGAAGAAAATGAATCTAATTCTTATATAAAACAGAAAATTAAATTTGGCCAAGAAGTCGGAGTCAAAGTTCTACATATAAAATTTGGAACAGAAGTTTCAAAGAAAGAAATTTTGTTAGAAATAAAGAGGCTCAACGAGGATAAAAAAATAAATGGCATCATAGTTCAATTACCAATCCCAGACAGTTTGCCAAGGCGAGAGATAATAGACGCGATCTTTCAAGAAAAAGATGTTGACGGTCTTACTTCTTTTAGCGTTGAGAACAGAAAAAAAGGCATAAAATCTTTTTGGCCAGCTACGGCAAGGGGGATAGTTGAGCTGATGGAATTTTATAAAATTCCAATTTCTGGGAAGAAGGTAGTGGTACTCGGCCGTTCAATAATAGCCGGCGGTCCAATAGCTGAAATTATAACAGCCAGGGGTGGTTTGGTTTCTGTTTGCCACAGCAAGACACCACTTGATGAGGAAATTGAGATCGTCAGAAATAGCGACATCTTGATTGTTGCTATAGGTCGGCCCAAGTTTATTGATCGTAAGTTTTTTCGTTCAGGAGCCGGACAGATAGTAATAGACGTCGGCTTGAACAAAATTTTTAATCCGAGATCAAATCAGAAAGAAAATAATTTAATCGGAGTTAAAAAGAATTTTTCGCCGGAAATTGCAATAGGGGAACAGACAAGAAGTTTTATTTCCGGCGATGTTGATTTTGAAGGGGTGTTTCCGTTGGTCGGGGCGATATCGCCGGTGCCGGGCGGGGTGGGTCAGATGACGGTCTTGGCTCTTTTTGAGAATTTGGCCGATTCAAGTTCGATTAAAGAGGCCTAGTGCAAAATCTTCTTCTAATTGTTATACTCCATCGAGATTTTTGCACCTCAGCGGTTTTACCGCTTTTACAAGTTTAATAAAATTAAATATGGAATCAGAAAAAAAAGATTCAAATGGATGTTGTTTGTGTGGCGGAATAAGCGAAGGACTCGTTAAAGCTGGCAAGTGGGCGCTTGTTTTATTGGCCGTTTTTCTTTTGGTTAAATCGATTAATGAATTAAAGCGGTATCCTTCGGTTGGCAGGGATGTCCCGGCCATGAACACGATTTCTGTTTCTGGTATCGGTGAGGTGGTATCGGTCCCGGATATAGCCACTTTCACCTTTAGTGTCACAGAGGAATCTCTCCAAGTTTCAACTGCTCAAGAAGAATCGGCGAAAGCAGTTAATGAGATTATGGTTTATTTGGAGAAAAACGGTGTTGATAAAAAAGATATAAAGACTTCCGGATATAATATCTATCCACGTTACGAATATTACACTGATTACAAAATTTATCCTTACACCGGAAAAAGGCAGCTTGTGGCTTATGTGGTTAGCCAGTCGGTTGAGGTTAAAATCAGGAAGATTGCTGATGCTGGCAAAATAATCG
>CAZFCM010000047.1:0-4763 GCA_964517725.1 uncultured Candidatus Saccharibacteria bacterium
GGTCGTTTGAAAATCATTTCCGGGGGTGATGAGTTGAAAAAGCCGGGTCTGAACAAATATTTTTTGGTTCGACACGGTGAGGCGGAAAATAATATACAGAGGGTTATAAGTTCGGTTATGGAAAATACCCATCATTTGACGGAAAAAGGCAGAGAACAGGCGAAAAAAGCGGGGGAGAAGCTTAGTCGGGAAGGGATAGATCTGATTGTTCATTCGCCGTTTGTTCGGACGAGAGAGACGGCTGAAATAATTGCCAAGGAATGTGGACTCACAGGTCAGTCTGTTTTAGTCGAACCTAGACTTTCAGAAGTTAGTCATGGCAGTTGGGAAGGTCATTCTATAGATGAATACAGAAAAAGGGTTGGGAACGATTGGTCAATCGATCGTTTTGACGAGACTAAGGATGGGGTGGAATCTTACAATAGTGTAAGGAGGAGAGTGGGCAATTTTGTTTTTGAGCTTGAGAAAAAATATGAAGGCAAAAAAATTGTTTTGATTGGCCACGATGTTGTTGTTTGGATGATGGAATCAAATGCCCGGGGACTTTCTTCCGGCGAGGCCGTTGCTATTCGCGGTCGAGGTGACGACGCGGTAAAAAACGCTGAGATTAGAGAATCGGTTTTTTTTGATATTCCGAGAAATGCAAATTACGAGCTCGATTATCATCGGCCCTACATAGACAAGTTTTCGTTTTCTTGTAATCAGTGCGGTGGAGAAATGAAACGGGTGCCGGAAGTCATTGATTGCTGGTTCGAGTCTGGATCTATGCCTTTTGCTTCCGAACATTATCCTTTTGTTAATAAAAAATGGAAATCGGAAAGATTTCCGGCCGATTTTGTCGCTGAATATGTTCCTCAAACCCGGACTTGGTTTTATTACATGCACGTTATCTCTACCGCTCTTTTTGGTAATGCGCCGTTTAAGAATGTTTTAACTCATGGCACTATTTTGGCAGAAGACGGTCAAAAAATGTCAAAATCAAAAGGTAATTTTCCGGATCCGTGGCTTTTATTTAACAAGTATGGAGTTGATGCGGTTCGTTTATATTTACTTTCTTCTCCGGCTCTAAAGGCTGAGGATTTGAATTTTTCGGAGCGTGGTGTAGATGAATTTTCAAAAAAAATTTTGACTAGGCTTGATAATGTTCTATCTTTTTACCTTCTATACAGGGATTCCGTTCATTCTTTGCCTTTAGGAGGCGAATCCCCGAAGGTTTTGGATATTTGGATAAAATCTCGTTTTGGGCAAACAGTTGAGGATATGACAAAGGCAATGGAAAAGTACGAACTGGATCGAGCCATTAGACCGATAGGCGATTTTGTTGAGGATTTGTCGGTTTGGTATTTAAGACGTTCAAGGGAAAGATTTAAAGGGACCGACGGAATGGACAAGCGTTATGCTCTAGCGACGCTCGGTTTTGTTCTCCGGGAATTTTCAAAGCTATTGGCCCCTTTTTCTCCTTTTCTGGCTGAACATATATATAGGAGCGTGACGGAAAATGGCAAGCAGAGTGTTCATCTTGAATCTTGGCCGGTTGATAAAGTTGATTATCATCACCGGGATGTTTTGGAGAAAATGGCCGAGGTTAGAAAAATAGTTTCTTGCGCTTTGGAAGAGCGTTCCAAGGCAAATATCAGGGTTCGACAACCTCTTGCGGGGCTTCAGGTTAGAGAGGGAAAAATAAAGTTAAACGAAGAAATGGCCACTCTTATAAAAGACGAGGTTAATGTCAAGCGTGTATCTTTTGAAAAAATTGAAACTAGTGTAATTTTAGACACAAAAATAACCCCGGAATTAAAAGAGGAAGGACAGATCAGGGAATTTTTAAGGACGGTTCAGGAACTTCGCAAAGAAAACAATCTTACAATAAAAGACACGGCTGATCTATCGGTTGAAACTAACGAATCCGGTAAAGTTTTTTTGGAAAAGAACAAAGATTTCATTATGAAAAGCGCTCTGCTTCGTTCTGTTTCTTACGCTGGAAACATAGACGGAAACGCTGTTGATCTGGGGGATGGTATTTCTATGGAAGTAAAGATATTCCGTTGATATAAATTTTCCAAGGAACCAAAAAGATGTATCAAATTTATAACACCGAAGGATTGATTTTGAGATCTTTTTCTTTTGGCGAAGCCGACGGCTCCTATCTTATTTTGACAAAAGATTTTGGATTGATTAGAGCAGAGGCGCGAGGCATAAGGAAATTAGATTCAAAATTGCGTTGTTTTTTGCAGGATTTTTCTTTGGCCTTGTTTTCATTTGTCCGTGGAAAAGAAAAATGGCGGATTACAACAGTTTCAAAACATCGGAATTTTTTTGCCGATTTATCTGGTCGGTTAGAAGAGAGAGTTGTTTTGATCAGAATCGCCCTGTTGATTTCCAGACTTGTTAAAGGCGAAGAAAAAAACCAGGAACTTTTTGAACATGTTAAAGATGCTTTTGACTTTTTGGCAAATAAAACTTTTCCGGACATTTTATTTTTGAGAAATATCGAGTGTCTGGCGGTTTTGAGGATTTTACACTCTTTAGGTTATGTCGGATCGACTCCGGATCTAGATTTTTTTATTGCAAATCGGTTTTTTGGACCTGATTTGATTATGAAAATTGGAAAAATTCGGCCAAAAGTTATTCAAACAATTAATTCTTCCCTTAAAGAGAGTCATCTGTAAATTTTTTTTGATTTAGCACCTTCGGTTTTCGTGATATAATTTGCCGAAAGTGTCTTGTTTCTATGCCACCCGATTATCCAAAAAAAGACGAAGAAGAATCAGAGAAGGGAGACGAGGAATTAAAGCCTCGTCTTGACGCTCTTGAGGGCAAACTCTATTCATCTCAAAAGGCTCTCGGCGAGGGTCGAGCTTTTGAGGGAATAAAAAAAACAGATCGGGGTGTTTTAATGGACAGTGTTCGCCGAAGTTGGGCTGAGCAAAAGGACGCCGAATTATCCGGTCGGGCGGAGCCGGTAAAAACTAGGAATACTTACCAATTATTGAAGCAGGTTCTTGTCGGCTCTCTGGTTTTATTTTTCGCTTCTTTAGGAGTGGCCGGATATGTTCTTCTGGGCGGAAAAAACATAGTTTCTTCGGAAAATGTCGTTGTCTTGGTCAATATGCCTGTCTCTGCCGGCGGAGGCGAGAAAATTCCTTTTGAGATTTCAATTACAAATCAAAACAATGTGCCACTTGTATCCGCCGACATATTAGTGGAATATCCTGATGGAAGCAGAGAAGTCGACAATTTAAGCAAAGAATTGCGTCGGCGGTTGGAATCAATCGGTCGGGTTGAAGTCGGAGAGAATATAAATCGGAAATTGGAATCGGTTTTTTTTGGGGAACAAGGCGAGGTTAAAACAATCAAGGTTTCTCTAGAATATCGTGTCGAAGGTTCAAACGCTATTTTTTCGAAAAGCGAGACGAAAACTCTAACTTTGTCTTCAGCCCCGGTGTCGGTTGTAATTGAGTCGGCTAAAGAAGCAAGCGTTGGGGACGAAATTGTTTTTACTGTCGGCATTACTGCAAATTCCAGCCAAATTATTGAAGATCTTATGCTTTTAGCAGATTACCCTTTTGGTTTTAACTATTTAGGGTCCGATCTTGGGCCAGTTTACGCTAACAATGTTTGGGATTTGGGAGATATGAAGCCCGGTTCTTTTCGACAGGTAAAAATAAAAGGTTCCTTTTCTGGCAGAGAAGGAGAGGAAAGAGCAGTTAGATTTTCTGTAGGTTCAAAGGATATCAGAGATTCTAGGAAAATCGGAGTGGTCTTTTTAACCAAAACACACTCGGTTTTATTAGCAAAACCTTTTATCGTGGCGGAGTTGCTTTTTGATGGGGCAGTTAGTTCTGAACATGTCGCCGATCCAGGCCGGTCAGTTCGGGGTGATGTGGTTATAAAAAACAATACGGAAAGCAAAATCTCGAATGTTATCGTTGAAGTTAAACTTAACGGTTCGATATTTGATAGAAACAGCGTATCTTCCGGCAATGGGTTCTTTCGTTCAGTTGATAATACGATAGTCTTTAATCAAATTACGGAGAAAGAATTATCTGTAATAGAACCAGGAGAGAATGTTGATTTGAGTTTTAATTTCGATATATTGTCATCAGCTTCAAAATTGAAATCGCCTCAAATGAATGTGGAGGTGTCTGTTACCGGGAATCGTCAAGGGGCTGGTCCAACCAATGAAAATGTAAAGATTTCTACCAGCGGACTTATAAAAGTATCTTCAGCTATGAGTGTTTCGGCCAAAGCGTTATATTCTTCAGGTCCTTTTATAAATTATGGTCCAATTCCTCCAAAAATCGAAGAGGAAACTTCCTACACGATTATTTTGTCAGTGGACAATTCCACCAACGATTTGTCGGACGTTGAAGTAAAGACGGGGTTGCCGGTCTATGTTAAATGGTTGGGTAACATTTCCCCACAAAGCGAAAAATTGAAATATAATGAAATTGGCGGAGGTATAACTTGGGAAGTTGGTGATTTGAAAGTTGGCGATGGGCCAAAGGAAGTTTATTTTCAGGTCTCATTTTCTCCAAGTCTTACCCAAAATGGGACCTTTCCGATTTTGATAAACGGGGTAAGCGCGAGTGGGTACGATCGTTTTTCTAGTCGATCTCTTGAGGCGGAATTCAGAGAATATGTGGATATAAGTTTACCCTTTGATTCGATTTATAAAAGTAAAGGTGGGCCAGTTAAAAAGTAAAAATTTTGCCAAATATCAGCTTATGAATTAGAGTGATTAAAATATGAATGATGAAGAT
>CAZFCM010000048.1:0-4753 GCA_964517725.1 uncultured Candidatus Saccharibacteria bacterium
TTGGAATAGTGTCGGCTCCGCCGACAGCAATTTATTATGCGACCATTCAACCCCGCCCTAAAGGGACGGGGTCTTCTGGCCACTTCCAATAAATTGTCCACTTTGCCGAATTAAGATTTAAGACAAGGCGTTATAATTTGACCGGAGGCATTTATGATTGACGTAAAGGTAACTGCGGATGATCTTATCGGCATAGGAGAGGAAGTTTCAAAAGAAGCCGGCGTTTTTCATGGTAAGCCGGAGGCCGTTATACCGATTAATCTTTTGGGCCCTTTGGAAAGGGGGCTTGTCGTGCATTATTCCGTCTTTGTGCCGATTCGTTACGGTGATTGTTTTGATAATGTGACTGAAAAGTTAAAACAGACGCTCTTGGCGAGAAACTCAAGATCGCAAGAGAATTAGAACGAGGCGCTCAAAGCGCCTCGAATTTTTCGTTTTTGACGGTAAAGATTAAAGAAATACAAATAAAATTTTGTCAAGATTAAAAAAGCGCTTTTCCTGGCATAATCATTTCCGACTATGACCGAATTTAAGTTAAAAACTAAATTGAAACCCGCTGGTTCCCAACCGGAGGCGATAGCGTCTTTGGTTCAGGGTCTTTTGAGGGGTGAAAGGTATCAGACTCTTTTAGGGGTGACCGGTAGCGGAAAAACTTTTACTGTTGCAAACGTGATTGAAAAAATCCAAAAGCCGACATTGGTTATCGCTCACAATAAAACATTGGCCGCTCAATTAGCTTCTGAGTATCGTGAATTTTTTCCCGGGAATGCGGTACATTATTTTGTTTCGTATTACGATTATTATCAGCCGGAGGCCTATGTTCCTCATTCTGACACGTATATAGAAAAGGAGGCTCAGATAAATGAAGAAATAGACAGATTGCGTCACGCTTCGACGCAAGCCCTTTTGACTAGAAAGGACGTGATAATTGTCGCCTCGGTCTCTTGTATATACGGGCTTGGTTCTCCCGAAGAATATGAAAAAGTTAATTTAAAAATAAAAAAAGGAATGCCGATTTCCAGAGCTGAATTTTTTCGTTCTCTGGTCAGAATACATTTTGAGAGGACAAATAGCGACTTATCTCCCGGTCAATTCAGAGCAGTGGGCAATTTTATAGAAGTAATGCCAGTCAACGAAAGAGTGATTTATAGACTGGCAATTGATAATGAAAAAATTTATAGTTTATCAAAAATTGATGCGGTCTCGAGAACAATTATTTCAGAAAAACTCGGCACTTTTTTTCTCTTTCCGGCCAAACATTTTATTACTCCTGAAGACGACAGGAAAAAAGCGATAGAAACTATCAAATTGGAATTGACAGAGAGGCTAAAAATTTTTGAAAAGGAAGGTAAAATTCTTGAAGCGGAGAGACTGAAAAGAAGAACCAATTACGATTTGGCTCTTATAAAAGAAGTTGGTTATTGCAATGGGATAGAAAACTATTCTCGGCATTTTTCGGGTAAGTTGCCGAATGAACCGCCTGATACTCTTTTGTCTTATTTTCCGAAAACAGCAGATGGTCGGCCTGATTTTTTGACAATCATTGACGAATCTCACGTGACTATTCCACAGTTGAAGGGCATGCAGTCCGGCGATAAATCTAGAAAGGAGACCTTAATCGAATATGGTTTCAGATTACCCAGTGCTAAAGACAATCGACCTCTTAGCTTTGTTGAGTTTGAGGATAGAATAGGGCAGGCGATTTTTACTTCTGCTACACCTGGTGATTTTGAAAGAGAAAAAAGTCAAAATGTGGTTGAACAAATAATCCGGCCGACTGGTTTGGTAGATCCGGAATTGGTTGTCCGGCCTGTTTCTGCGGCCGGTGGATATTCTGGGCAGGTGAATGATTTTTTGGAGGAAGCAAAAAAGACGATTAAAAAAGGCGATAGGGTTATTGCTACGACTCTTACCAAAAAAATGGCTGAAAATCTTACAGATTTTCTCAAAGAGAAAAATATAAAAACCGAGTATCTTCACAGTGATGTGGAAACTTTGGACAGAATCACTCGTCTTACAGAATTTCGAAAAGGCAAGTTTGATTGTCTGGTCGGGGTTAATTTGCTTCGCGAAGGTTTGGATTTACCCGAAGTTTCGCTTATCGGAATTTTTGACGCCGATCGCGAAGGTTTTTTGCGATCCGAGACGTCTCTTATTCAGATCATCGGTCGGGCAGCGAGAAACGCGGATGGCCGGGTCATACTATACGCCGATTCTATTACAGGTTCTTTGGATAGAGCTATTGGAGAAACTGACAGGCGACGATCTATCCAGATAAAATATAATAAGAAAAACGGAATTACTCCAAAAACGATAAAAAAAGAGATAAGCGATATAACCGGAGATTTCTCTATTCGAAGAGAAAAAGCGGTGAAAGAACTAATCGACCTTGATTTTATTAGATTTGGTCATGATAGAAAAAAAATAGTGGCAGAAAAGTTGAAACAAATGGGGGAGGCGGTAAGGGAGCTTGATTTTGAGACAGCGGCAATTTTAAGAGACGAAATAAAAATGCTTGAGCAGACCTATAATAGGAACAAAAATAACGGAAAGAAATAATTGACAAAATAGTCTATTATTGATATAATTGGCAGTGGATACGCCTTGCTGTTTTGGAAACCAGCGGGCTGGAGAATAAAGAATGAAGGAAAAGGCTAGAGAAAGGGCGAAAGTGGTTCTGGCGGTCCTGCTCTCCACCTTAATTTTTTTGGTTCTTTGGGACCAAATAGTTAAGGTAAAAAGAGAGATTGAAAGCCAGAGGCAACAGCAGTTGGAAAGGCGCGATTTTTAAAGTGTCCTATTCCTAGAAAGAGACCGAGCGCATCTTGCGCCCGGTCTTTTTGTTTTTGCTTTTTCATGATAAGATGCCAGCCTTACCCTGCGGGCAAACTGCAGGTTGGTCGGCGTATCCAGATATTTAGTGTCTCGTATTTTACTTATGAACGGAAAAAATGAAAAATCAAGATGAAAAAATAATAGTAAAGGGCGCGCGCACTCATAATCTAAAAAATATAACGGTAGAGATGCCACGCAATAAAATGATAGTTTTCACCGGACTTTCCGGGAGTGGAAAATCTTCTTTGGCTTTTGATACGATTTTTGCTGAGGGTCAGAGACGTTATGTCGAATCCTTATCGGCTTACGCCCGTCAATTTTTAAACCAAATGCCGAAACCCGATGTCGATGAGATCCGCGGTTTGTCTCCGGCTATATCAATAGATCAAAAATCTCGTTCCAATAATCCCCGTTCAACGGTAGCGACTATTACCGAAATTTACGACTATTTACGCATTCTTTTTGCCAGAGTCGGAAGGCCCCATTGCTTGGTCTGCGGACGTGAAATAAAGAAACTTTCGAATGAAGAAATTATGGAAACTATAGTGAATGCTGTCCGAACCGCCGATTTTGAAAAGAGTAGCAAAAAAATTGCCGGAGTTTCCATAAATCGAGAAAAAATCAGAGTTTTTGCGCCAGTTATTGTCGGCCGAAGGGGCGAATATTACCAATTGTTGTATGACTTGTTGGGTCGCGGTTATTCGGAAGTAAAAATTGACGGAGAAGATAAAAAATTAAGAGAAAGAATCGTTTTAGCAAAACATAAAAAACACGACATTGATGTTTTAGTGGACGAATTTTTTGCCAGCGAATTATCGAAAGGTAAAGATGGCGATAAAATGAGACTATCTGAAGCGGTGGAAAGAGCTCTTTTGGAAAGTGGCGGATTAATAAAACTTGAAATGCCAGACAGGTCGAGTCGCCTGATCTCCTCTAAATTTATGTGTCCTTATGACGGTTTTGCTTTTCCGGAAGTTGAACCGCGTCTTTTTTCTTTTAACTCTCCTTACGGCGCTTGTCCCGATTGTCATGGTTTAGGCACGAGAAATATCTGGAGTGACGAGCCGTGTCTAAAATGTAACGGAGCAAGGCTTCGGGACGAGGCCTTATCCGTTTTTCTCGGCGCAAAACAGGGAAAAGAAAAAAACCTATCCGAACCTAGTTCGGAGAAAAAGGGAAAAGGACTAAACATTTTGGAGCTTACAGCGCTTTCAATAGAAGATTGTAAAAAATTTTTTTCCGATCTTAAGCTTACCGAGAAAGAGAAAGAAATAGCTAAAGTGGCGATAAAAGAAATAGAATCCAGATTGGATTTTATGCTTAATGTCGGGATAGAATATCTCACTTTAAATCGCCGAGCCAACACTTTGTCTGGTGGAGAAGCGCAAAGAATAAGATTGGCCTCCCAGCTCGGTTCGGGTCTGGTCGGAGCGCTCTATGTTTTAGATGAACCAACCATAGGTTTGCATTCAAGAGACAATGATCGTCTGGTCAAGACTTTGATAAGTTTGAGAGATATCGGAAATACGATAATTGTTGTTGAACATGACGAGGACACTATTTTTTCTTCAGATTATATTGTCGATATTGGTCCTCGAGCTGGTGTTCATGGAGGAGAAATAGTCGTGGCTGGATGGCTAGAGGAACTTTTGACTGACAAAAAAAATACAAGCGGTTCTTTGACTTTAGATTATTTACGCGGAGACAAAGAAATAGAAACACCGGAAAAAAGACGGGTTGAAGAGAGGGGAGAAATAAAAATAAAAGGCGCGAATATTTTTAACATCAAAAACTTGAATGTTGACCTGCCTCTTGGCCGGCTTGTCGCTATCACCGGAGTTTCTGGAAGTGGCAAGTCTTCTTTTATGTATGAAATTTTACACAGAAATCTTGAGGCGAGATATAACCGAAGATACAG
>CAZFCM010000049.1:0-4288 GCA_964517725.1 uncultured Candidatus Saccharibacteria bacterium
CTTTATCAGCAAAAGAAACCAGATCTATTTTTCCTCGCAATCGGATTTTACCTCCCGAAAAGCCAATCTCCGCTGAATCTATGACGATTTCCGGCAAATTGCCAGGCTTTATTAAATCTCTCAAATTTAAGATATTCTTAATTGAACGAATTCCCCTCTTAAGAAATTCGGAAAGGACTTTTTTTGGAAGATTGGTTTTAAATAACGCTTCGCGGAAATATCTCTCGGTTTTCTTAAGAGAAATTTTCCGGCCGATATTAGTATCTTTTTGGATAAAACGCAAAACTTCATGCATAATCGTGCCGAAAATTTGATGGGGCTCTTGCTCTTCCGGCAATCGAATCATATTTTTAAAAAAATATTTCCAAGGGCACTCCAAAAAATTGTTTAATGCGGTTACAGTCAGTCCTTCAGAAATAAAAATATCTCTTGTTAGATTGCGAATTTCTAAATGAGGATTTTCATTTATTTTAAAAATTTCAGGATTAATAGTTTCTGGGCCGTTTTTCTCCAAGATTCGAGTAACTGATTCCGGATCAAAATCTTCCGTGAATCTTGAAGGGGAGATTATCTTACCGTCTCGATTTTTTGGATAAGTAATCACTACTTTTTCTTTGGCTCTGGTCATTGAGACATAAAATAATCGTCGCTCGTCGGTTTCGTCAGTTGAAGGGGTGCAGTTTTTGGGCAATTCAAATAATGCTCGTCTGGTTCTTGCCCCCCAATGATCATCCGTCGCTCCGGAAATTATAACCGTGTCGAATTCCAGGCCCTTTGAACGATGAGCCGTCATGAGATTTATAGGTGCGGTTTTTTTCGACAACCTATCCCCTTCCCCAATCTTGATTTCTCGTTCCAAAGCTGTTCTTAAATGAATTATAAAATCAAAAAGTCTGACTTTTTTTTCATGTTTGGCTAGAGTTCGAGCTAGTTCGAGAAACGCGTGCAATTTTTCCAGTTTTTCAAGTGAGTTTGGTTTTTGAAGAAGTCGTTCGGTAAAACCAGATTCTTTCAAAAAACCATCGAGAAATTGGATCAAGCCCATATTTTTTGCCTGGCGAGACCAATTTTTTAATTGATTGAAGAATTTTACGGTTTTTTCGATGTTTACCCCGGCCGATTTTAAATTTTTTTCATCTTTTAGAATTTCAAAAATTTTTTTGCTATTTTTATATGCGAATCGGTTTATTTTGAAAGCGTCTATAACTTCGAAATCAAAAAAATCAAAAAATAAAATTCGAGCAATTTTATCATCATCTAAAAGATCGTGGATTCCTTCCAAAGTAGAAACTAGGTTTTCTATGTCATGATCTGATAAAATGTCATTATCTGAAGATAGGCCAAAAAATATCCCTTTTTTTCTTAAAGTTTCAACTATCGGAACACTGTCTTTGTTATCTCTGTATAAAATAGCAACTTTTTTTCCGAATGATGCCTCTTTTATAGAAATTTTGGCTATGCCCTCTGCTTCTTCATCACTGTCTGGATATTCTCTTATTTCTATTGCCGGACCGGAGAATTTTGAACCGGCAGATGATTCGAGTCTTGGTCTTTCTATCTTAATGTTGGAATTTTCCGGTAATTTTTCTATTATCGAATGTGAAGCGTCCAGAATTGATTGATTCGAACGATAGCTTTCTTTAAGAATTATTTCTTTGGCTTTTTTATATTTTTCTCTAAAATACAAAAAATTTTCAAGCGAGGCGCCCTGAAATCGATATATAGCTTGTTTTTCGTCGCCAACTATAAAAAGGTTAGGGTTGTCGTCGAAATCGGAAAGAAGTTCCAAAATTTTATTTTGAACGCCGTTGGCATCCTGATGTTCATCGGCTAAGACATAATGGGCGTTTTCTCTGGCTTCAGCCAATAATCCCTCATTTTCTTCCAAGGCGCGCTTTGCTTCGATGAGCATATCCTCATAATCGTAAAGTTTTTCTTTGCGCATCGCTTTTTCATAAAGTCGGAAAACTTTTTCTAGTTCCAAGGTTCTGGCAATTCTTTTTGTAATAAGGTTTTTTGGTTTTTCAGCGTTTTTCAACTCTCTGATAGACGAATCGCAAAATTGCTTTAGATCTTTTGGTCTATAGCCCTCTTTCTTTAAATCTTTAATGGCCGAAAGAGCATAAGAAACATAATAAAATGGATCGCCAGCTGGCCGGATTTCCTTGAACTTGTTTTCTCTGAATATTCTCTCCAAAATTTTTACTCGGTATATTTCTTCTGCCGGAGATCCGCCAATGATTCTCGGAAAATATTCTGGGTAATTCTGAATCAGAGAATTGGCATAACTGTGAAAAGTTCCAATATTGACCCTGTAAGCAACGCTACCGATGATTTCTGCCAACTTTGAGCGTATAGCGTGGGCGCCTGATTCGGTAAAAGTTATAGCCAAAATGCACGCCGGCGGAGTGTCGGTTAATCTGATAATGTTGGCGATCCGCAGGGTTAAGATGGATGTTTTACCAGTTCCAGGTCCGGCTATAACCATAACTGGACCATAAATTTCGTCTACCGCCTCTTTTTGTTTTTTATTTAGCGCTCGGTAGAGCTTATCGAAAATTTTTGAGTCCATGTATCTGGTATTAATAAATATCAGTAGCTTTGGAGTTTCTTTGCTTTTTCGTGTTGTCTTATTTTTTCATGGGCTTTGGCCTCGATTTGACGGATACGTTCTCTGGTCACTCCAAATTTTTGCCCAACCTCTTCCAGGGTATGGGTAATACCGTCCAACAATCCATGGCGCATTTCAAGGATCTGTCTTTCTTTTTCCGAAAGCTCGTTAAGAATTTCTTTCACTTGGTCGCCTAAAATTCTTCGAGAGGCTTCCTGATCTGGCGATAAAATTTTGTCGTCAGCCACAAAATCTCCCAAAGTAGATTTTCCATCGTCTCCGTCGTCGCCCACCGGGCTTTCAAGCGATACGGTGTCCTGATTTATTTTTTCTATCTGATATATTTTTTCTACATCCATGCCCATTTCAACAGCAATTTCTTCAGGCAATGGATCTCTGCCCAAATCCTGAGAAAGCCTTCGAACAACTTGTTTATATTTTGCTATGGTCTCGACCATATGGACCGGAACTCGAATAGTTCGACTTTGATCGGCTAAAGCGCGAGTAATCGCTTGCCTTATCCACCAAGTTGCGTAAGTGGAAAACTTATAACCTTTCCGCCAGTCAAATTTGTCAACCGCTTTAAATAACCCCAAATTGCCCTCCTGTATAAGATCCAAAAGGGTCAAATCGGGACTACGACCGACATATTTTTTTGCTATAGACACAACAAGCCTTAGGTTGGCTTTGGCTAGCAGACTTTTGGCTTCCGGATCGCTTTTCTCTATTCTTTTCGCTAATTCTTTTTCTTGGCTGGCCGGAATAAGCGGATATTGGCCGATTTCCTTAAGATATATCTGTATCGAGTCATACATAGAGTCGTTTTTTCCAACAGAAATATTTTTTTGATCTTCTCCGCCCATGTCCAACATGCCACCGCCTTCCAAAACGTCCACATTTGCTGAGGATAATTTGGTATATAGATCATCCAAAAATACAATATCTTCCTCGACATTCGGAAATTCACGCAAAATTTCATCGTAAGTCACAAAACCCCTTTCTCGGCCTTTAGTCACCAGTCTTTCGGCCTTAACCATCATATCGTGAGATTTTTTAATAAGAGCCGGGGAAATGCCGCCACCTGAGGAATTTTTTGTTTTATGTTTTATCTTGTTTTTAACCTTTTTCCCTTTTTTAGCTTTTATCGGTTTTTTATTTTTCTTTTTTACCATTTTTTTATTTTAAACTTATAAAATATACTAGCAATAGCCCTTTTATTTAGGCCGATCTTTTATTTCGGCCAATCTTTTGGTTATTTCTTGGCACTTAATAAGCAATTCTTTGGATTTTTTTTCATCTTTTATAGATTCTGCTTTCTCTAGTAAAATCATCGCCTCGGACAATTCTTCCTTTAATCTGTCTTCTTCAACGCCAAACAATAGATCTTCTATTTCTTTTTCGGCTATTTGATTGCCATATATTACTTCTGTTTCAAAAACTATTCGATCTTTTTCGCTGGCATATTGTTTCTCTAATTCCTCCACTTTTTTACCGGAAGCCAGACAAATTTTTTCTGCAATTTCTTTTGATTTTTCGTCAGCTTTTTTTCGAAAGAAAGCCAGCCATATTCCAAGCATTCTTCTTTCCGGCGAATTCGTTGGCAGGTTTTTGACTGATTCGACATCCGGCTTATTCTCTTTTGGGAATTCGAAGCTGTCTATTTCGGCAATTAGCAAA
>CAZFCM010000050.1:0-4117 GCA_964517725.1 uncultured Candidatus Saccharibacteria bacterium
TAGAAACCGAACTTAGAAATCCGGTCCTGACTAAAACTTCGGCTATAGTCATGCCAATGGTTCTAAAAGGAAAAACTACTGACGTTTTTCCCGCCTTATTACCATTTTTCATCCTTATTAAAATATCTTTTATGTAATCCATATTTATTACCAGGAAGATTTTCTGACTCCTGGGATCATACCTTCGTTAGCATATTCTCGAAAACAAATTCGACAAAGTCCAAAATCCCTCATAAACCCATGCTTCCTGCCACAACGAAAACAGCGCCTAACTACCCTAGTGGAAAATTTTGGTTTCTTTTTCGATCTTACTACAACAGATTTCTTTGCCATAAAACGATTGCTATCCTACTTTTATTAAAAACCTTGTCAATTTAAACTTTTCCGAAAGGAAGATTTATTGCCTCAAAAAAAGCGGTTGCTTCTTCCTTGTTTTTCGCAGTAGTGGCTATTGTAATTGCCAAACCGAAAACATCGCGCAATTCTTCGTCACTAGCTTCCGGAAATATCGTATGCTCAGCGACGCCAATGGTAATATTTCCGATATTATCGACCGCGCTTCTTTTTATTCCTCTGAAATCCTTTGTTCTTGGTAAAGCGATGTTGAAAAATTTCTCAAGAAAGCCGTACATTCTGCCACCTCGGAGAGTCACCTGATAGCCAACAATATCGCCTATTCTTGTTTTATAAGAAGCAATTGATTTTTTAGCCCCTCTGGAAACTGCTTTCTGACCAGTTATTTTAGCCAAACGATCAGCCACCAATTCATTTTTTTTCTTGTCCTTTGAAGATCCGACACCGGTCGAAACCACCACCTTTACAAGACGAGGAGCCTGCATCGGATTCTTATATCCAAATTTGCTCTTCAAAATTTCAAAAACATTATTCTCTTTTTCCTTGATGGTTTTCATGATTTTTAATTTAAATTTCTTTTTCTGTCTTTACAGAAATTCTCACTTTTTTTCCGCCAATCTCCCTGAAACCAACCCTAGTTCCTTTTCCATCTTGTCCAACCAACATCACTTTTGAAGCAAAAATCGGCATGGCCTTATCTACAATCTGGCCTTTTTGATTGGATTTGGTCCGGCGCTGATGTCTTTTTTTGACATTGATTCCGCCTACAACCAATTTTTCTGAACCGGGAAAAACCGCTTCAACCTTGCCGGTTTTACCCCGATCAGTTCCGCTTATCACTATTACTTTATCGCCTTTTCTTATTATCATTTTTAAAAAACTAAACTATCTCGCTGGCTTTAGAAGCTATTGATTGAAAACCCGCCTCCGAAACCTCCCTTGGTATTGGACCAAAAACGCGACCAGCTAAAGGTTCTTTTTTGTTCTTATCAACCAAAACAACCGCATTTTCATCAAATCTGACGTACGACCCATCCGCCCGACGATAGGGTTTTCTTTGCCGAACAACAACAGCCCTAACAACATCCTTCTTTTTTATTGTCTTTCTCGGTTCGGCTTTTTGAACAGAAATAACCACTATTTCTCCAAGTTCGGCATAACGCTTCTTCGAAGATCCAAGCACCTTGAATATCCTGCCTATCTTAGCGCCGGAATTGTCTGCTATTTTAACTATTGAACGCGGCTGTATCATTTTTTATTTGTTTATAACCATAAACCTCTTGTCTCTGGAAAAAGGCCTACAGGGAATTATCGACACCAAAGAACCTAATTCTCTTTGATCGCTTGTGTCGTGGGCTTTGTACTTTTTCTGGCTCCGAACAAATTTTCCATATTTCGGATGTTTAACCAGTCTGGAAACCTCAACAATAGCGCAATGATTTCTTAGAGACACCAGTCTCCCAGTCATTTTTTGTATTTTCTTTTGTTTGGATTTGTTTTCCATATTTTCCATTTATTAAAATTTTATTTGTCTTTTTTTCTTGAAGCCATCTCTGTTCTGACCCTGGCTATTTCCCGACGAAGCAGTCGGCCTAAACGGACATTTTTTATTTTACTTCCCGACATATCAAAGCGAAACTTTCTCAATTCCCCAATTTTTTCCGCCAAAACCTTGCCGAGTTCAATTAAATTTTTTTCAGAAATTTTATCCATTGTTTTTGAATTACCTTTGAATTATCTTCGTCTTTAGGGGCAATTTAGTGCCGGCCTTTCTTAAAGCTTCTCGAGCTTCAACCGCGCCAAGTCCATCGATTTCAAATATAACCCGACCTGGTTTTACCTCTACACAATATCCTTCTGGATCTCCCTTTCCGCTACCCATCGGAACCTCAGGAGCTTTAGTTGTAAAAGGTCGATCAGGAAAAATTCTTATCCATATCTTACCTGTTTTACCAATCGATCGAGCCAAGACTTTCCTAGCGGCTTCTATCTGGTTTGAACGAATTCTTTCAAGAGACAAAGCCTTCAGTCCGAACGAACCAAAATCTAAATCCGTACCTCTGGTTTCCACACCCGGATATTTTGCATTCCGTCGATGTGTCTGCCATTTACGATATTTTACTTTTTTTGGCAACAGCATATAAATAAAAATTACTGGCTCTTTTTTATTCCGCGATCATTGAAAACTTCTCCCTTGTAAATCCAAACTTTTATCCCTATATCACCATAAGTCATATGGGCCCTCTCTCTGGCAAAATCTATATCCGCTCTTAAAGTTTGAAGTGGAACCCGGCCTTTTTTCATCTCCTCGGATCGAGCTATTTCTGCCCCGCCCAATCGACCTCCTAAATATATTTTTACCCCTTTAATTTCACGATTGGCCATAACCTTGTCCAGGGTTTGTTTCATAACTCGCCTGAAGGGCATTCTTTTCTCCAAACTTTCTGCGATCATTTCCGCGACTATAGCAGCATTAGATTCAGGAGATTTAACTTCATCTATGTCCATTCTGAGTTCTTCCTGACCTATCAGATTTTCCTTTTTTAGAAAAGTCATTATTTCGTTTTTGAGTTTAACCGCCCCTTCTCCGCTCTTTCCTATCAACATACCCGGCCTAGCTGTCTTTATTATTATCCGCAAAGATTTTCGACCCCTCTCTATTTCTACCCCTCCAATCAAAAGGCCCCTGAGTTTTTTCACAAGAAATTCTCTGATTAAAACATCGCATTGGAGAAATTTTTTGTACTGTCCTTTCAAACCAAACCAGCGACTTTTCCAGTCGCGCATCACTACCAATCTGTGGGCATATGGATGGACGTTATGTGGCATTTGTTTAAATTTTTATTTTTTTGAACAAACCTATTTTTTTTCTTCCAAAGATATAATAACCCTGCTCGTCCTCTTCTTTATCCCATAGGCGCTACCTCTAGCTCTCGGCATTATTCTTTTTAAGACAACCCCACCGTCAACTCTCAATTCCTTTATATGCAAATTTTTTTCGTCTAAACCCTTATTCTTAGCATTAGCCACAGCGCTTTTCAAAAGACGATTGATAGGTAAAGTGGCAATTTTTGGCGTATTAATCAAAAGATTAAAAGCCTCCGAAACACTCTTGCCCTTTATAAGATCGGCTACCAGCCTTACTTTTCTGGGAGATTGCCTGTAATTTTTTAAAAACGCTTTCATTTTATTAAAATCTTAAAATTATTGTTTCTTGGTATCAGCGGAAACTGCCGTCTTGGCTGCCGAAGCAGCAGCTATCTCCGTCTCTTTCTTCTTCATCTCCAATTCTTTCTGCATCTTGCCCCCATGCCTTATGAATTTGCGAGTCGGGGCAAACTCTCCGAATCTGTGTCCAACCATGTCCTCAACAACCAATATTTCATTAAAATCCTTTCCATTGTGGACTAAAAATTTAAAACCGACCATCTCCGGAGAAATCTGACTATCTCTGGCCCAAGTCTTGATTGGCAAGGCGCTTTCAGGACGCTTCCCGGCAATTTTCCGAAGAAGCTTGTCATACACATATGGTCCTTTATGAACAGATCGAGTCATTTTTTATTCTATTAATAAAAACGCCACAACCTCAACCAAAACGAATGGACGCTCTTACGCGTCTCCGAATTTGATTGAATTGTTGGCCCTTAAGCTTGGTAAAAGCTTGAACGGGATGGTATACGAAAATAAAAATAAAGTCAAGGGATTATAACCCCAGTTCAACAATGAAATGCAACGCTTGAGTTAAAATCATAAGCGTTATGAA
>CAZFCM010000051.1:0-1510 GCA_964517725.1 uncultured Candidatus Saccharibacteria bacterium
AAGGAGAGATACCTTTTGAAGAGGTGAATAAAATATAATTTTATTATAAGGCAAATAAAAATTAAAAATAAAAAATGAGCGAACCAACAAACAAAAAAGTTCTTATCGTCGACGATGATCAATTTCTTTTGAATATGTATTCTTTAAAATTCAAGAAAAATAATTTTGAAGTCGACACCGTAGCCGGAGCTAATTATGCTTTGGAAAAGTTGCGCGCCGGAGCGAAATACGACGCGATTATTTTTGATATAGTTATGCCGGGGATGGACGGTTTTGACATGGCGGAGACAATGAAAAAAGAAAAACTCGGAGGAGAGGCGAAATTGATCGCTCTTACCAATCAGAGTCAACAGGGCGACATAGATCGTGGCAAAGAAATCGGCATAAGCAGTTATATCGTCAAGGCCAGCACCGTGCCTACCGAAGTGGTGGCTCAAGTGGAGGACTTGCTTAAAAAATAAAGGAAAATTTTTGGGTGTTTTTGAAAAATTGAAATAAGATGACAGATTACAAAAAAAGGCTCGATGAATTGCTTGACCACCTTATATCAGAGGGCGGTTCAGACTTGCATTTTGTTGAAAATCGAAGTCCGACGATAAGGGTGTCCGGTTTTTTGATCCCCCTCGTCAATTATGAGCCGTTAAAAAAGGAAGATACAAAGAGTTATATGGAAAACCTGGTTCGGCCGGGCGACGTTGAACTTTTTTTAGAAAGAAAGGAAATAGATTTTTCTTACGATTTCAAAGGCAAAGCCCGATTTAGGGGAAATTGCTATTTTCAACAAGGCGGAATAGCAATAGCGCTTCGTCTTATTCCGAAAAAAATCCGGCTTTTTCATGAATTAAACTTGCCGAAAATTCTTGAAAATTTTACCCAACTCCAGCAGGGTTTTTTCCTTTGCGTTGGTCCGATAGGCCATGGCAAATCGACTACTCTTGCGGCAATGGTTGAGACAATCAACCAAACCAGAGCGGAGCATATAATGACCATAGAAGACCCGATAGAATATGTTTACGAGCCTAAACAATCTATAATTGACCAGCGGGAAGTTAGGATAGATACGAAAGATTTTTCTGCTGCTTTGGTAAGCGCTTTTCGACAGGATGCGGATGTTATTTTAGTTGGTGAAATGCGCGATATTATCACTATCGGCACGGCGGTGACCGCGGCTGAGACAGGACACTTGGTTTTTTCAACTCTTCACACCAACAATGCCGCTCAGACCATAGATCGTATTTTAGATTCGTTTCCGAGCCACCAACAAGATCAGGTCAGAATTCAATTGGCCGGCAGTTTATCGGGCATATTTTCCCAAAGGCTTATACCGAGAATTTCCGGAGGATTAATTCCTTGTTATGAACTTTTAATAAATAATACCGCTGTGGCCAATCTTATTCGTGAAAAACGGACATTTGAAATAAACACAATAGTTGAGACAGGTTCGCAATCTGGCATGATAGAGATGTACCGGTGCCTTGCCGATGGGGGGAGAGAGGGGGCGGTGTCGGCG
>CAZFCM010000051.1:1520-4024 GCA_964517725.1 uncultured Candidatus Saccharibacteria bacterium
GGTTAGACACCGGGAGGTGACGGCCGAGAATGCCTTCCTTTATTCGCTAAATCCGAAAGGTTTGGAAAAACTCATATAGTTTCATCTATAAGATTTGAATTACATTAATTTAAGCTAGCTAAAAATGCTTTTTAAATATCAAGCGATAGATAATAGTAGCAACCAAATTTCCGGAACGGTAGACGCGGCTTCCCTTGAGACAGCGATGAGCGCGGTTCAAAAAAGGGGACTTATTATCGCTTCAATAAAACAGGTAGAGACAGACACGGGTTTTTTAGGAAAAAAACTGACCTTTCTCGAAAGAGTTAAGACAAAAGACATAGTTTTGCTTTCAAGACAGCTGGCCACTCTTTTTTCTGCTCAAGTCTCGGCCCTTAGGATTTTCAGACTTCTTGGAAATGAGGCTGAAAATCCGGCTTTGCGCGCCCATCTCAACGAGATTGCCGATGATCTTCAAGGAGGTTCTTCTATTTCGGTCGCTTTATCCAGACACCCTAAACTTTTCTCAAATTTTTACATAAGCATGGTCAAGTCTGGAGAGGAATCAGGTAAGCTCGATCAGACTTTCACTTTTTTGGCGGACAATTTAGAACGTTCTTTTGCCCTTCTCTCAAAGGCGAAAAATGCCATGATATATCCGATATTTGTCATGACAACTTTTGTCGGTGTTATGGTACTTATGTTGACTATGGTTATTCCCAAGCTGGCCGCGGTTATTGTGGAATCGGGTCAGGAGGTGCCTATATATACCAAGGTGGTTATGATTACCAGCGATTTGTTTGTAAATTACGGCATATTTTTACTTTTTGCTTTGATAATAGGCGGATATTTTTTCTGGAAATGGAGCCGGACCGAATCGGGTTCAACCAATCTTTCAAAAGCAAAGATAACCCTCCCATATATAGGCAATCTTTATCGCAAACTTTATTTGGCAAGAATAGCCGGGAATTTAAGCACGATGCTTTCAGCATCCATACCTATTGTTAAGACTATGGAAATTACGGCCGAAATAATAGACAACGCGATATTTAAGGGGGTAATTCTTGAAGTGGCGGAGGCGGTTAAAGGTGGCAGTTCGCTTTCCCAAGCTTTTGCCAGACATCCGGAAATGCCTGGGATTATGGTGGCAATGTTTAAGGTCGGAGAAGAAACCGGAGAAATGGGAGAAATATTAAAAACGATGTCCCGTTTTTACGAAAGAGAGGTTTCTGATGCGGTTGACGCTCTGGTCGGTCTCATAGAGCCGGCAATGGTCATAGCTCTTGGTTTAGGCGTTGGATTTTTGCTCGCTTCCGTCCTTATTCCAATTTATAACGTGTCAATGAATATTTCTTAATAGAAAATGAAAAAAGAAAAAGGTTCCGCTTTGTCTGGGGCTTTGGTGGCGATTGTCGCAGTGGGTTTACTTTCCGGTTTGGTTTATTTTGTTCTTTCAATTGTAAAAAAACAGGGCATGGACGCAAGAAGAGTAACGGATATAAAATATATCCAAAAATCACTCGAACTTTTTTATGATCAGAACGCAAATTATCCCGCTTATCTTGATGAGCTAATTTCTTCTGGCATTATGAGTTCGGTTCCTATTCCTCCGCCCGGTTCCAGCCAGAAAGTTTATTCCTATGTGCCTCTGGGCGACAATCGAATCTGCACAGGTTATCATCTAGGGGCGGTTTTGGAGACTAATTATCAGAATTATTTGTCCAAAGACGCGGATTCTTTTCCGAGGACCGCTTGCGCTGGAGCTTTCTCTGAAGATTTTGACGGAACAGCGCCCAGTTGTCTTCCCGGGGAAATGGGGGTGGGAGCAGTGAAAGACAGATGTTTTGATGTTGAAATTTGAAATAATTATCGATTGTTATCCCCCGTTTTTAGATTTTGAACTTTTTTTGTCTTATAATAAAGAGTGCTTGGAATAAAAAGGTCAGGATATTTATAATATTTCTAAAATGCAAAATAAAAAGGGTTTTACTTTAATAGAGCTTTTGGTGGTTATCGCGATAATCGGTATATTGTCTTCAACCGTTATTGCTTCTCTGAACAATGCTAGGATGAAGGCTAGGGACGCGAGAAGAGTGTCCGATTTAAGTCAAATACGTCTGGCTATGGAGTTGTTTCAGGATTCAAGCCCGACTAGAAGCTATCCGATTACTTTAACCAGTGTCGGAGTGTCTGATTATATAACTGTGCCAAATGATCCGATAACGGGCAATGCTTATAGTTATGTGGCCATATGCTCAGTGGCCAGCCTGCTCAATCCAATAGGTTATCATTTAGGAGCTACTCTAGAATCAAAGAGTGCCGTTTTGGGGGGTGATGATGATTATAATAGTACAGCAGGTACTACATATTGTACGGGTGGCGATCAGGCCGGCTTTGATGGAGCAGTTGAGGATGATAATACAAAGGTGTATGTTTACGATCTAAAGCAGTAATTTTCTGTCACTATCCACAGTTTTATTGACTTGCTCTGGTTGGTGATATAATTAGATTCAGCTTAAAAAACA
>CAZFCM010000052.1:0-3659 GCA_964517725.1 uncultured Candidatus Saccharibacteria bacterium
CCAAGGTGTGCCATAAGCCAATACCGGCATCCAACCAAAATTTTGGGCCAAATCGCTTGCTGCTTTTTCAATATTTTCTTTTTTATTTTTTATGAGTAAAGTCTTTTCAATAACCGTTCGTTTTTCGGTAAGAGTTGTAGAAATCTCTCGGGGTTTGATTAATGAAAATAAAGCATTGTTATATTCCTGAGAATCTTTTTTAAGACCAACCTTTTTTATAAGTATTTCCTCCATTATCGGAGTCCAATATTCTTCCGCTAACCAAGTAAATTGATCATAAATAACTATACGATGAACTCCATCTCGATTTTTTTGATAAATTTTGACCAGTTGATTATTAGAAATGGCATGAAAATCCTTTGGATTATTTTCTTTTATTTCTGATTTAATTTTTTCCTTATCCTCATAGAAATCAAGTAAAATTTTTTCTAAGCCTCTTAAATCTTTTGCGGTTAATTCCTCAATACGAGCGTGGAGCCTGTCAACAAAACGCCACGTTGAATACATATGATTTTCAACTATCCCTTTATCTAAAAAAGTTATACCGAGAATCTCTCGCCAAATTCCGAATTTTTTATCAAAATAATCAGAGGTGTGAACAGTGTGCCAAGTATCTGTATCAGCAGGAGGGGTCGCCCAACGTCCCATTTTTTTGAATTTAACATTTTTATAGTAATCACTGGATTTAATTTTGGTTTTTTCTATCTTTGCATCCCTTTCCTTTTCTACTGTCTCTACTTTTTTACTAAGTGTAGTAATCGGACGGGATTGGACAATATAGAATTTTTTCGCCTCCAAAGCCCATTCTATATCGCAAGGAAAACCATAATGATTTTCAATCTTTAAGATAAGTTCGGAAAGTTCTAAAATCTGATCGTCAGAAAGCTTTTGCTCTTTGCCTTTTTGGCCTAAATCTTTCCATTCACTTCCTCCGCTAGCAATTTTGTAAAGTCCGCGTTCTTGTTCAGAAATGTTTTTATCTATCGTTCGGCGCGGGTTTTTTTCAACAACATAAGAATCGGGCGTAATCTGGCCGGAAACAATTGCTTCCCCAAGACCAAGCCCCGCCTCAATAATCAGTTGATTGTAATCTTCTGTTACAGGGTGCACGGAAAAAGCAATACCGGAAACCTCCGACTCAACCATTTTCTGAACAACAACAGCCACAGATATTTTCGTCGAGTGCAACCCTTTCTCAAAGCGATAAAAAATGGCGCGCGGAGTAAAAAGCGATGCCCAACAATGTTTTACCTTATCCAACAAATCCCCTTCGGTGGTATTCAGAAAACTGTCAAGCTGACCAGCCCAAGCATGCTCTTGCCCATCTTCAGCGGTCGCGCTAGAACGCACAGCCACAAATTTTGTCCCCAACTTTTCAAAAGAGTTGCGAATTTCTTCTTCTATTACCGCAGGCATTTTTGCTTCCAGAATCAGACCTTTTATTTTCTCGGAAGCCGATTCTACAGTATGAATTTCTTTATGATTAACGGAATCTAAAATCGCATCTATTTCCTGAACCAAATCGGTTTCCCGGATAAAATATTCGAATGAATCAACAAGCACAACAAATCCGGGTGGGACAGGAATTCCCGCTTGAGTCATCTCGCCAAGCGATGCGCCTTTACCTCCAGCTATTTTGGCATCATCCCTACCTAAAAGATTGAAAAATTTTGTGAATTTCATTAATGTAATGATACATTTTTTATGAAAAAAATAAAGAAAAAGCTAATCGTCATTTGCGGACCAACCGCGAGTGGAAAAAGTGCTTTAGCAGTAAAAATCGCCAAAAAATTCAAAGGTGAGATTATATCAGCCGACTCAAGGCAAATTTACCGAGGCTTAAATTTGGGAAGTGGAAAAATAACAAAAAGAGAGATGGCCGGTATTCCACATTATATGTTGGACGTGGTAAATCCGGAAAAAAGGTACAATGTGGTTCAATACGTAAAAAAAGCTAGAAAAAATCTCAAGGAGATTTTTTCTCGTGGCTGTTTGCCAATTATTTGTGGCGGTACGGGTTTCTATATTTCCGCCCTTGTAAATAATGTGGGGTTTCCCGATGTTCCGCCGGACGAAAAACTAAGAAAGAAATTAAATGGTTTTGAAACTAAAAGACTCCTGGCCGAATTAAAAAAAATAGACCCAGCCAGAGCCCATAATATAGACCAAAAAAACCGACGTCGAATAATTCGGTCAATTGAAATAGCAAAAACATTGGGTCATGTTCCATCGCTTGAAACAAACAAAAAAGAAAATTACGATGTCTTATGGATCGGCGTTTTGCCAAAACCGAAAGATTTACGCAACCAAATCCGAGTAAGATTACTCGCCAGAATTAAACTGGGAATGATTGAAGAAGTAAAAAAACTTCACAAAAGCAGACTATCTTGGAAAAGAATGGAGGAATTGGGATTGGAGTATCGTTATCTTGCTCGCTATTTAACTGGCAAAATTTCAAAGGAAACTATGCTCCAAGAACTGGAAATCGCCATCTGGCACTACGCTCGCCGGCAAATGACATGGTTTCGTCGGGAAAAAATAATCAAATGGTTTGATCCGAAAAAATATAAAATCTTAGAAAACACCGTCGAAAAATTTTTGTCTGATAAAATTTATTGGAAACGACCAGAATACTCTACCTCCTTGGAGCAAAAATGAATTGCCACATAATAAAGTTTGCCGCCCGTCCCATCCTTGTGGCAAGCCGTTCCCTCGGATTACCTCGGCGAGGTATTGGGCGGGCGACATCGGGGAAACTTTGTTGGAATAGTGTCGGCTCCGCCGACAGCAATTTATTATGTGGCCATTCAACCCCGTCCTAAAGGGACGGGGTCTTCTGGCCACTTCCAATAAATTGGCAAGCGGAGCTCTCTCTTATCGAACAAAGCCTCAATACCTCGCCTAATATCCTGCCGAGATAATCCAAGTGAACATTCTTCAGAAGACGAGGCTAAACTTTATTTTACGGGAGATGGAGGAATCGAACCTCCGACCGATGTTTTGGAGACATCTATTATGCCACTTAACTAATCTCCCAATTTTCAGATTCTTCTTCAACGCAACAAAAATCACAAACAATCTGTTGAAATATTAAGCGTTTTTGGCTAAAAAAACAAATTCGCTATACACTCATACTCTTTGTTTAAAATATATATCTAATAGCAAAAACCGCCTTTGGGCGGCTTTTGCTATTTTTTTGACTCTTTGTGAGGAGTCTGCTTTCTACACCAACGACAAAACTTCTTAAGCTCGATTTTTCGTTCAACTTTCTTCTTATTTTTGCTTGACCAATAATTTACCCTTTTACACTTGGAACAAACAAGTTTTATCAATCTTTCTTGCGACATAAAATAAAAAAAATAAAAAACTTCTGACGTTCGTGATTCTAATACGAAAAATAAAAAAGCGCAAGAATATGCGGGAGGTGAACGATTTTTGAACATGTGTGGTAATTTATCAAAAATCAACAAAAGACCCGCTAGCTTTCAGCTAGCGGGTCGTGTTTGGAAAGAGTTCCTAGGTTTGTTTCTCAAGAATTCTAGCGATGGCCCGAACACACTCTTCGGCCTTATCCGGTTGTTCCTTTACTGCCCAGAACAACATTTTCCAATTGTCTAACGTTTTAGCCAATTGGAATGCTTTCTCCAACGCTTTCTGCC
>CAZFCM010000053.1:0-3629 GCA_964517725.1 uncultured Candidatus Saccharibacteria bacterium
GAAATTTTCCTTAATCAAGGTGGCGGAAGCTATAGTAGCGATGTTTTATAATTGTTCGATCCAAGATCCGGAGTATAAGCAGTCAACGGATTTTCTGAAAAGTTATGCTTATGTTTCTGCGGTTGATGGGCAGAGTTATAAAATTAGAGTCAGATTAGAAAACTCAAATCATCCGGTTTTTGCAAATTCGATGACGGGCACTTTTATAAACGCTTTGACAGCTGGCACCTCGGCTTGCGATTCTTCTTTGGGTTATTACTGCACCGGCAGAAATTAAAATTTTTTTTTTAGAGCTTGGTTTATTGTTAAAATTTAAGCTTTTACGGAAGTCAGTTTTTCATTATTTCGAGAAACTGAATCGGGTCGATTGATATCCCGTTTATTTTTATACTTAAATGGAGATGCGGATTTTCAGCGTAGCCGGTTTTTCCGGCCAGGGCTATTTTTTCGCCGATTTTTATCATCGCGCCTTTTTCAACAAGAATATCTGAGAGGTGCATATAAAAAGAGACAACGCCAAAACCGTGATCAATAGCTAAGGTTTTGCCGTAGATTTTTGACTCCATGACTAATCGGACTATCCCGCTGTTTATGGCATAGACCGATTCTCCGTCGCCGGCTCGAAAATCGGTTCCTTTATGGGCGATCGAATATTGGTCGGTCTTTCTGGAATAACCATATTCGTCAGTAATTTCGTTTTTGTTTAGCGGGTATCGAAATTCTTCTCGCCAGAATCTTTTTGAAGCGGAAAAAACGCTATTTATTATCTTGTTTTCTTTTGAAAGATTGGATACCAGATTTGTTGCTGCTTGGGGGGTGTTTCCGCCAAGTTTTTCCGGTATGCCAAGCGGAGCTTCGTATTTTTTCCTAGATTTTACTTCCAAATTTTTTCGGAACGTTCGGCCGTCTTCCATCTTCACTAATATTTCGTATTGGCCGGGAGATAAATTCAGGTCCAGACCATAAAAGGCCGACGGTTTGCCGTTAAAATCAAAAAACCAAAGAGATTTACCGGCGAAAATTATTTTTGCTACTTTTTCCACAGTCGCGTCTTTGCCATCGACTGTTATTAGTATCGGTATGCCCTGCACGACGTTTTCTGGCCCTACATTTATTCCGATTTCAGCGGAAAATACCACGCTGATTGGCGTAAAAAAAGTAGCCAATACGAATAAAATTATGGGGATTTTCGGCATTTGTCTAATTAGTTATATTATACAACTTAGAGATGAAATGAAGATAAGCCGTCCTCTCGTTTTTATGTTATATTGAGGTGGTAAAATGGCCGGTGTAGCGCTTTATGGACAGAAAAAAGTATAAAATAGATATAAAGAGATGGAAAACAAGCGGTTTTATTACTTCGCTTCGGGTGGCTTTTTTTCTTGCCGTCCGCGATATAAAAAGGGCTAATATCTGGACGACGTTACTTACCATAGCTGTAATGGTTTTAACCTTTTTGAATTTGGTGGTGGTTAGTGGAATTTTGGTTGGATTGATTGAGGGAGCGGTGGAAGCGGTCCGTAATCGTTATCTTTCCGATGTTTATATTTCAACATTAAAACAGAGGCCATATGTGGAACAGACTCCAAAGATTGTTTCTTACGCCAGAAGTTTATCCGAGGTGGAAGGCGTTTCCGCCAGGTATGTTGAGAGTGGAGTGATAGAAGCCAATTATAAAAAACAGCGGAAAGCGACGGAAATGGAAGAATTGGTCGGCACTTCTTTTGTTGGAATAGATCCGACTGCGGAGAATGATGTCACAGGGATTTCGAATTTTGTCATCGAAGGTGAATATTTGGATGAAGGTGATTATGACAAGGTTTTGGTCGGAGCGATGCTTCTCAAGAAATACCTTGATTTTGAGTCTGCCGGTTTTCCCGTTTTGGAAGATGTTGGCATAGGAAGTCGGATAAAAATAACTATCAATGGCAATACAAGAGAGGTGATAGTCAAAGGTATTGTTAAAACCAAAGTGGATGAAATAGACAGGCGGATTTTCTTCACTGACAGTCAACTTCGTAATCTGATAAATCGTTTCGATTATAACGCCGATGAAATATCGATCAGGCTTAAAGAAGGAGCGAGTCCGATTTATGTCCGCGATGCTCTTCTTGATGTTGGTTTTGGTAAATATGCCAAAATTCAGACAGCCGAAGACGCCGAACCGAAATTCATAAAAGACATGAAGAAGACTTTTTCAATTCTTGGGGCAATAATAAGTTCTATCGGTCTTGTTGTGGCGGCCATAACGGTTTTTATTGTGATTTTCATAAACGCTATTACTCGCAGAAAATTTATAGGGATTTTGAAGGGTATTGGCATATATAATTCGCCGATAGAGTTTTCTTATGTTATCCAATCTATTTTTTATGCAATTTGCGGAATGATACTTGGTACGGTACTGGTTTTTGGTTTTTTGAAACCTTATATAGCCGCCAATCCCATAAATTTTCCATTCAGCGACGGAATTTTGGTTGCTACGGCGAGTGGCACAGCTTTTCGGGCGATAATTCTTTTTGTTGCCACGGTAATAGCCGGTTATATTCCAGCCAGAATTGTGGTTAAACAAAATACCCTGGATGCTATTTTAGGCAGATGATTATTTTTAATTTTTCAAATGATTAAAGTTGAAAATTTATCGAGAACGTTTGATGTCGGTCCGGTCAAGATTCATGCCCTGAAAAAAGCCAATTTTTTTGTTCCGGACGGTCAGTTTTTGGCTATAACCGGCAAGTCGGGTTCTGGAAAATCGACACTTTTATATCAGCTTGGGCTTTTAGATCATCCGACTAGCGGTTCAATAAAAGTTGGCGATGTTGAGGTCACCAGTTTATCGGAAGATAAAAGGACGGATTTTCGTTTACGGGAACTCGGTTATATTTTTCAAGACTATGCTCTTTTGCCATCTCTTACTGTCATTGAAAATGTTATGTTGCCCCTGCTTATGCAGGGAATTGATAGCGATCAAGCCAAGAAGAAAGCAAAAGAGGCCGTGAGCAAAGTTGGGCTTGAAGACAGGATGAATAATTTGCCGAGTCAAATTTCTGGCGGACAGCAACAAAGAGTGGCAATTGCTCGAGCAATCGGTCACGAGCCGAAAATTCTTTTTGCCGATGAACCGACGGCCAACCTAGACAGTGAGACATCTCTAAACGTTCTAAAAGCGTTTATAGAATTACACAAGCAGGGTCAGACTATTGTTATGGTCACTCACGAGAAAGAATATGCCGAAATGACGGACAGAATAATAACCTTGGCGGATGGGGAGTTGATTTCTGATATAATTTTGACTAGTGAGCATCACCAAGCGCCCAAAGAGTCGCCAGTTTATTAATTTAAAAAAAATAATGGAGAATAGAAACAATTTTTTCGCTTTTGCCTTGATTATTGGCGCTAGTCTTATTACAAGCACGATCATTGGCGCGATAACTTATTCTTCGGTTCGTTCCGGGGATACAATTTCTGTGACTGGATCGGCAAAGACATCGGTTTCTTCTGACATAGTCAAGTGGAATATGGGCATTATGAGAACGGTTAGAATGAATGATCTCCAGACTGGTTACGCCTTGGTCGCCAGAGATTTGAAGTCGGTTCAGGAATTTTTAAGAAAAAAGGGAATAAAAGATTCG
>CAZFCM010000054.1:0-2298 GCA_964517725.1 uncultured Candidatus Saccharibacteria bacterium
GCGGTTCAAACTCTTAGTCCGTCAACTCGGGGTGAGCTTGAAATTACTGATTTGCATCGTTGGTACATGCAGAGAGGGGAATTAAAGATATGTAAAGTTGTGGGTAAGTGGATAGATGCTGGAACCTTTGATTCGCTTCAGGAGGCGAATTCTTGGGTTTTTTCAAATCGGAAAAGGTTTTGATTTTGCAGATTTTTGAGTTATTATGCCGGAACCCGTTAATTAATTTTTTAGTTTTTTAACAGGTTAGAAAAGGGCCTATAGTAAAATGGTATTACGCGTCCATGGCATGGATGAGGTTGGGGTTCGATTCCCCATAGGTCCACCAAAATAATGAGCCCGCTGCGGAGCAGTGGGCGATTATATTTTTTCAGACCTATGGGGAATCGAAAGACGGAGCGGGCACACGGCCAGCAGGCCGGGTCGCGAGTCCGGGTCGGGAAATTTTGCGAGCGACGGCGAGCAAAATATTCCTGACCGAAAGCGGTAATCCGCGTTTCCCACAGGTCCACCAAAATAATGAGCCCGCTAAAGATGCGAGCTCAAATTTTTTGCCAATAAATTCCAGGGGTTTTGATTCATCTTAAAAGATCTACAATTTTTGATATTGTAATAAGCGCCGTTTGTTCAATTGTACAAGTCCAGATAAATACAGCTTTGCTTTAATTTTTTTTGCTTGGTTGGTTCCAAAGGTTTATAATAAACTCACAAAAGCCGAATATGTAATTTTTTTAGTTCTATATTGATGAAAAAAATTGCGCTTGTCATACTGTTTTTATTTATCCCTTTTTTCTTTTCTAATGCTGATATTTCTTCAGACCTAGTTGGCTGGTGGAAATTTGATGAAGGCGCTGGAGTCGTCGTTTCTGATTCTTCTCCAACGGGCAAGGTGGGTAATTTGGTTAATGGACCGGCATGGGTTTCTGGCAAAGTGGGTAATGGAGCTTTGCAATTTGACGGGGCTGATGATGTTGTTAATTTTGGCGGAGGAGGAATGTCTTACACTGGGCCAATAACATTGAGCGCTTGGATAAAAACCACGGCTAGTCAAGGAGCGCTGGTTTCAAGATATGGCAATTCTGGCTATTGGACATACCGTCTGGCGGTTGTTGGTGGAAAGCTTTTTTTCGAGCGCGGGCTGATAGATTATTTGAATTCAGCTAACACTTGGCGAACCTCGGTTTCTTCCAATGTGTCTGTAAACGATGGCGTTTGGCACCATGTGATTGGAGTTTTTGATGGTTCTTACCAAAAACTTTATATTGACGGGATTGCCGAAAATTCGGTAGCGGAGACCAGAACGGCTTATTATGGTTCTAGTTATAATTTTTGTATAGGTTTTGACTCTTACGATTGTTTATCTGTTTATTCAGCCAACAAAGGCCGATTTAATGGTTATATAGACGATGTTAGGGTCTACAATCGGGCGATTTCAGCTTCTGATGTATTTGAGCTTTTCAATTATTCGGGTTCTGTCACGCCACTTCCTACTACACCATCGGGCGACACAACTCCGCCTTCCTTATCTGGCATTACTGTGTCAAACATAACGGAAAATGGAGCGACTATAACTTGGACGACTGATGAGGCTTCTGATACGCAAGTTGAGTATGGTTTTACTTCTTCCTATGGCCACCAAACCGCGCTTAACGCCAATTTTGTTATTTCGCATTCAGAAAGTTTGACGGGTCTTTTACCGGGAACGATTTATCATTATCGGGTTAAATCAAAAGATGGGTCGGGAAACATTTCAAATTCGGATGATTTTACTTTTAGCACCGCTTTACCTTTGGAAACTTCACCCGTTGGTTACGGGGATGCTGTTTTAAAGCTTGGTCCGACCGGTTATGCCACTTTGTCTAGCGCTTTGGTTTCAGATCTTGATTACGCTAAGGATTTTTCTGTCGAGGCAGTAGTAGATATTAAGCCCTACACTGCTGGTGGGCGATGGTCAGCCATTTTGGCTAAAAAATATATTCTTTGGGACAAATCGAATGGTTTCGGCATAGGTTTTAATCAAGGTCATTTTGAAACTTATGGTCAGCAAGTGGTTGGTTATTTGGCCGACGGCTTAAACACAGTCTCAGTTAGTTCTAAATTACATCAAGGGACGGTTCATATTTTAATGACATGGAACGCTTCTTCAAAAACTGTCAATCTTTATGTTAACGGAATAAATGTCGGATCTCAGACAAATTCCAGTATAAATCCGTCTGGAATAGCAAATTCTCAATCCTTGCAAATAGGAAAAACTGGTTCTTCCAGTTCTTTTGGCAGAGATATTTTATTGGCCAGATT
>CAZFCM010000054.1:2308-3557 GCA_964517725.1 uncultured Candidatus Saccharibacteria bacterium
GAGCTCTTAATTCTTCGGAAGCTGCCACTTTGAGTGGAAATTTTGCCAATACTGGGTCTCGTTTCATTCCGAACGGCGTTTCAAATGTTGATTTGAAATCAGAATGGTTGATGACGGAAATTTCGAACTCTTCGGGATCTTCGGGCACTACCCATCTTAAAGATAATATAGGAAAAAATCATTTGGAGTTGAAATCCGGAGCTAATATTTATAAAGGTTTTGGAGAATTAATCGCCGATTATCCCAATTCAGGCGCAACGGGTATTTCTCCTTCTGTATCATTGAAAGCGAAAGGCGGTTTGTCATCTTTGAACGAAGGCTCTAGGGCTTTGTCATATTTTTTTCAAATAGATGAGAGTTTGTCTTTCAATTCGGCCAATTTAAAAGAATCTGGTTGGTTACCCGGTATAGCCGAATGGAAGCCGGTTTTGAAACCAAACACCGTATATTACTGGCGGGTAAAAGTCAAAGATTCTTCAGTTTCGCCGAAATCGAGTTCTTACACTTCGGCGGTTTCTTTTTCAACCAGAGCGCAAAAAAATTGGTATGTTCGACCGGGTGTTTATACCGGTCAGTTTGACGATTACATACCGATTCCTCGGACGGGCGCATATGGCAGTCAAAATGGAATTTCTTATACCAACGCTTGGAATGGTATTAAGGAAATAGTATGGGGAGAACAAGGAGTTTCAGCGGGTGATAATTTGTATGTTTGCGGGACTCATACTTATTCAACTAATTCTTTTAATTTCATAAACGAGCAGGCGAACGAATACATAAAAGAATCTGGTTATTCGAACGAGTATCCGGTTACTATCAGAATGGATTGTTCGGAAGAGCCGGGTATTTTATGGGGATCTTTTAAATATATGGGCACGGTGAATTGGAGCGGACCGGATGCTAATGGGGTTTATTCCACGACTGATTTGCGTTATGGCGCTTATGCGGAAATGACTTCGTCTGGGCTTAAATGGTTTGACACAGAATCAGCCACCACTTGGTCTGGTCACAACGGCGCTTCTTATCACTCAAA
Organism: uncultured Candidatus Saccharibacteria bacterium; assembly: GCA_964517725.1. Taxonomy (GTDB): domain Bacteria; phylum Patescibacteriota; class Minisyncoccia; order Phycocordibacterales; family 2-02-FULL-43-11; genus 2-02-FULL-43-11. The sequence goes on from CAZFCM010000054.1 coordinate 3,342, forward strand.
CGGAGTTTCTTATGTAAAAACTTTTGATGGTAGTCATCCGGCGGGGAAAATATATTCAAGGGGCTGGGGTTTTCATCTAAGCCCTGGTCGGAGTAGTTTTGTGAGGTTCTACAAATCTAATCTTTTTGATTCCCAGCCGAACGTGGAGAGAGTGGGTAATACCATTACGACCACCCCGCCTTCCCATCATATTGTTTTTGGAGAAACAAATATGAA
>CAZFCM010000055.1:0-3532 GCA_964517725.1 uncultured Candidatus Saccharibacteria bacterium
GATTCGAGTTGCCAATCTCCGAATCTACGGGACAGAACTACCCTGTCTGGACGGAGAACTTCGTCCACTGTCGCAACACTTCTTGTCATAATATGACAAACTTTGGGTTGTTTAGATCTTATCTCCTGCCTTCCGGCCAATACCGGCGGTAGAGAGATATCCAGTTGACAATATTACCAAAAGACAACTCTTTCGGCAAGGGTTACAATATAAAAATCGTAAAAAGTAAATGACACAAAATAATGTGTTAAATACCCGTATCCAATTTTACCTCCTTATCAAAAGCAGCCTCGGTATAACGATTTGACGGACTCCAAATCATCCAACTGTCAAACCCGGAGTCATAGACCGCTTTTATTTGGGCCCGAACCATATCCGCCGTATAGTTTGCGCCCAAATTGAAATCCTGAAGCCAAGGACGAATTTTTTCCGGAGTGGTTGAAGATCTAAAATATGCCCTATCAAGAGAATATCTGATCACTTCGTAAGGAACCGTCGCGGGATTAGCATATCCATTCCAATCCGGAGGATAGTGTGATGGATAAACCATTGGGGCCACGAAATCAAAATAAGGTAAGGTATACTCCAAATATTGGCCGATATTTAAATCATCCTCATTCGTAGTTGTCATACCAAAAAGATCGGCAGACAAAACTGCCCCTGTATCCCTAAATCGTTTTTTCAAATAACCAAAAAATTTCCTAAGCGCCTCCTTTTTTTCCTCCTGACCAGTCCAAGGATAAATAATATTTTCCATATCGCCGTCAGAGGGAAATCTTATGTAATCGAAATTTAGTTCATCAAAACCGATTTCATTTGCCTCTCTAGCAATCGCCACAATGTATTCCCAATAAGGCTTAGCGGAAACATCTATAAAAGAAAGACCTTTTCGGTCTCGCCAAACTTTTTCTCCATTCTTTTCCAAAACGGCAAGTTCAGGATGGAGATTGGCATAATAAGGATCTTGAAAAACAGAAATTCTGCCTATGATATATATTCCTTTGTTGTGAAGCTCATCTATAAATTCTTTAGCGTCATTTATAAAACACCCATTTTTCTTAGTTTTTAAAATATCATTCCTTAGCGGTATCGAAACAGTGCCTGAATAATCTTTGACATCTATGACCAAAGAATTTATTTCTGTATTATCAATTAGCTCGACGACTTTCTTTCTTAAAAGCGGGGAAGAAGCGATACAAGCTGTCATATAGACAGCCTTGACTGATTCCGGCGTCTTCAAATGACCTGAAGAAAAAAAACCACCGACCGAAGCGCCAGTTGTCGGCTTATTTCTATCGTAACGGACTGAAAAATAATCTGAAGCAAAAACAATCGCAAAAATCGAAAAAACCGAAGCAACCAGAGCTACAAAAAACACCGGTATGTAATTTATCTGTTTACTGTTTTTAAGGTGAGATGTCTCTGTCTTGGGCATATTCTTTTTCTTCCCTTTCGGAGATTTGACTATGACCGCCCTTAAAAATCCTACCCACTTTCATGGAAAGGACGATCACTGAAAATCCCAGTAAAATAATCAACCCCGATTTGTAATTACCAGGCAGTCCGCTTATCTGTACGATAACAATCAATAGCCCAATGAAAAATCCGGACCTATAACCCATGATAGTAAGAATTATACAGCGCCGAAGCTAAAAAACAAAAGCTCCGCCCTTTGAAGGTCGGAGCTGGTTATTCGCGGATTCGATCTATATTGTCCATCTCTATAGCAGAGAGTTGTCTTTCGACAGCCTCTTTAAATTCACGGGCTTCTGGTTTATTCGACAAACCAGTCAAAAAATCCATTACAAAACGGACATGATCCCAACCCGCAAACTGTATGAGAAAAGTGACCGAGAATTTTATCATTTCATCACGATCATCCGGATTGTTTAGATCAAGAGCTAAACGACCAATCTCTTCCGCGTCTTCGACGTATTTTACAGCCTCCGATTTTTCAGCCTTCATGCTACGCAAAACTTCGATCGCCTCGCGTAGCTCTCCAGCTTTGACGAGGGCCTCGATTTCTTTGTGCATGAACACCTCCGACCGGTGATTATATCACTATTTGGGACAAAAACAGCTAAACCGGCTGAAAAATGACAACAAATTCTCCCCTGATTTTATCCGGACTGTTTTTGTAATAAGCCAAAACATCGGAAGGTGTCCCGCTAAAAACTTCCTCATGAATCTTTGTAAGCTCTCGACAAACGGCTATTTTTGCCGAGCTTCCAGCCTTTTCAGAAATAGCAAGGAGCGTCTTGATAATTCGATGGGGCGATTCGTAAAAAATTGAAATCCTTTTTGATTCCGTCATTTCCCTGAAAATTTTGTCGCGACCCTTTTTGTTTGGCAAAAACCCTAAAAAAACAAATTCGCTGGCAGGTAAACCGGCTACCGAAACAGCGGCTGACAAAGCGCTTGGTCCGGGAATCGCAAAAATTCCAACTTCTGCAGAAGACCGACGTATCCTTTCGACTAAAGCCAGTCCAGGATCTGAAATACCAGGAGTACCGGCGTCCGAAATTAAAGCAATATTTTTGCCAGAATTTAAAAGATTAACGATCTTTTCTGCTTTATCGAAACTGCTTTTGGCATGATAACTGTCTAAAGATTTTTTTATGCCAAAATGTGAAAGCAGTTTGTGTCCCTCTCTGGTATCTTCACAAAAAACAAAATCGACTTCCCGCAGAATCCTCAAAGCCCGCAAAGTAATATCCTCAAAATTCCCTATAGGCGTAGCAACAACAAACAATTTACCCCTCATTTTATGATTTATCAACAGTTAAAAGTTCAGCCAATTTATAAATATTACCTGCCCCAATCAGAATTATGACATCATTCTGATTGGAATTGTTTTTCAAATACCCAACCGCCAAATTAGGATCGGAAAAATAGCGGGTTTTTCCCTCCGGCCGGATTCCGGCTAAAGCCTCAGCCAAAATTTTAGAAGAAATCGTCGAATCAAAAGCTTCTCTGGCTGGATATATCGGCAAAATCAATAATTCATCCGCCAAACCGAAGGAATTTTTAAATTGGTTAAAAAGCATCTTCGTCCTACTAAAAAGATGAGGCTCAAAAACAGCTATTATTTTTTTGACTGGAAACATCTCTCGCGCGCCAGACAAAACTGCTCTAATTTTGTCTGGGTTATGAGCATAATCATCGTAAACCAAAGCGCCCGTTGACATTTTCCCTCTGTATTCAAAACGTCTCCATAAACCGCCAAAATCGACTAAAAAGTGAGAGGCCTCTAAGGGTTTTATTCCCAAGACTATCGCTGCGGTCACAGCTGCTTTTGCGTTTAATAAATTGTGCTTGCCGGGCATTTTTAACACCGTCGATATTTTAGCTGAACAATAATCTAACGCCCGATGTTTACTTTTCTCTGTTACCCAAGCAACATTCCTGTCGCTAAAATCAGTAATCATTATTCCGTCTTCGGGTAATTTTGCCACCAATTTTAAAAATCCTTTTTTTATACCACTTATATTTTTGTAATAATCAAGATGATCTTCTCCTATGTTGGTAATAA
>CAZFCM010000056.1:0-3451 GCA_964517725.1 uncultured Candidatus Saccharibacteria bacterium
GTTTACGACAAAAAAACGCTGGGGGGGCGATGAATTCCCGCTAGCGCCTAACCTCTCTCCTAAAAATTAGATTACAAAATTAACCAATTTGTCCTTAACAAAAATCCTCTTTTTTATTTCCTTTCCGGATAGCCAATTTGCCACAGTTTCTATCTTTTCAGCTGTTCTGAAAATCTCATCTTCACTCATATCAGAAGACGCTTTAAACTGACCACGAACTTTTCCGTTAACCTCAACAACTATCGTCTTTTCTCCGCTCAAAACAATTTTCTTGTCGTATTCAGGCCAATTTTCTTGAACAATCAATGTGTTTTTTTTAAGCGTTTTATGCCACAATTCTTCGGCCAAATGTGGAGCAAAGGGTGAGAGAATCTTCAAGTACATTTCCAAATCCTTTTTTTCTACTCGCGCTCCCTCCATTTCGTTAGCGCAAATCATAAGCGCCGAAATTGCCGTATTAAATCTCATATTTTCAATGTCTTCACCAACCTTCTTTGCTGTCTTGTGAATAAGAGCGACAAGTTCAAAATTACCATCTTTAGATTGGAATTCATTTTTTCTGGACGTATTTTTAAATTCTAACTTATTGCCAATTCTCCAAACTTTCTCTAAAAATCTTCTTACTCCGACAAGTCCATCAGTCGACCATGCAATCGCCTGATCAAAAGGCCCCATAAACATTTCGTAAATCCTAAGCGCGTCCGCGCCAAATCTTTCAATCAAATCATCAGGATTAATGACATTGCCTTTAGATTTTGACATTTTCATTCCACCTTCGGCCAAAACAAGCCCGTGTGAAGTCCGTTTTTGATAAGGTTCCGAAGTCGGCACCAGTCCTAAATCAAACAAAAATTTATGCCAAAAACGGGAATACAAAAGATGGAGCGTGGTGTGTTCCATTCCGCCGTTATACCAATCAACCGGCGTCCAATAGTCTAACTTTCTCTTTTCGGCAAATTCTTTTTTATTCTTCGGATCGACATAACGGAGATAATACCAGCTTGAACCAGCCCAATTTGGCATCGTATCGGTCTCGCGCCGAGCAGGGCTTCCACAACGCGGACAATTCGTATTAACCCAATTGCCCATGGTCGCCAAAGGCGATTCCCCAGTGTCAGTCGGCTGATATTTTTCGACTCTCGGCAATTTAACCGGTAAACTTTTCTCTGAAACGGGCACTATTCCAATCTCTTCAAAAAACTTAAGTATCTCCGGCTCCTCATCTCCTCGATAATGAGGCGCCTCCGGTTTTTTTGTCAAATAAACAGCGTCGAGCTTTTCAGATAACTCATCAAGTTGATTCTTCGGAACTACTGCGTAATCAGCGTCGGCGAACACCACAAACTCGCTGGCGCGTTTTTTTATATTCTTGAAATTAAATTTCCAATCAAGGGCGCCAACAAGGGGTGATCGTGGCTTGTCATTAAAATCCGGCCGAATAGGAGAATCTATAAAAATTGCTTTGGCAACTTTTCCTTTTATTTTTTCCAAAATTTTTAAAATCACCGCCCCGCCCAAACTGTGGCCTATTAAAACTGTATCCTTGTCGATTTTTGTATTTTTTATTATGAAACTCGCTTGTTCCTCTACGTTAGGATTTTCAGAATTCGGCAATTCCGGCGCAAAAACTTTATGACCTCTTTTTTCCAACTCCTTTTTCAACCACGGCTTCCAACCGTCTTTGCAAGAACCTTTATAGCCATGGATGATAACCACATTAAACTTTTGGTCTCGACATTTATCGCAAAAAACTACCGGTATCGGCTCGCCCCAATAATGCTGACGACTAAAAATCCAATCGCGGAGCTTGTATTTTGTTATTTTCTTTCCGCCAACCGCTTCCGTAATCTTCCATTTTGCTTCCTCGTTAGACATTCCGCTGAATTTGTCCGAATTTACCAATTTTCCATCGCCAACGAAACAATTCGAGTCACTTTTATAAACTTCCCAAATATAGTTAAATGCCGACAGGTTCAACCAACCCTCCATTTTATCATCATCAATCCAAACCGGTTTATGGTTTTTTGTCTGTTCTGGCAGAATTGGTTCCTTGGCTTCATCAATAAGTTCAAAAAGCAACCCTTTGCCGATTGCATATCTATTTTCGTCTTTGTGGGCGGCAAAAAAATGATTATGCTGTTCCCCACCGATTTCTCTCACAAAATTTATGTTGATATAACCGGTTTCTTCACGAACTTCACGTCTGGCAGCATCCTCATAACTTTCACCATCATCAACCCCGCCAATTATGCCGGAATGCCAACCAAATTTTTCCCAGTCAAGGCATAAAAATTTGTTTGTTTTTTGATTCCAAACTAAAACATAAGCTGTTTTCCTTTCAACAGTTTTTTTATCTGGTCTAATCGCATCTTTACCACCGGGGTTTTCAGTAAAATATGGCGCAACAACTTGTCTAAGTGGTAAATTATATTTACTCGCGAAAACAAAATCCCTTTCGTCGTGAGCGGGCACAGCCATAATAGCGCCAGTGCCATAATCGGCTAAGACGTAATCGGCAATCCAAACCGGAATTTCTTCATTACTAACAGGATTCACAGCTTTAACCCCTTTTAATTCCACTCCCGTTTTTTCTTTGACCTCTTCCGTCCTTTCAACTTCGGTTTTTTTCTTGGATGACTCTATATATCGAGCGATTTCTTCTTGGTTCTCAATTCGCAATTCCAAACTCTTGATCAACGGGTGTTCTGGCGCAACCACAATATAAGTACAACCAAAAAGAGTGTCCGGTCTGGTCGTAAAAATTTCCAACTTGCCGAACTCTTCACTTAAACCTCCAACTTTCAGCTTAAAATTTAAAACTGCGCCTTCGGATTTTCCTATCCAATTTCTTTGCTGGATTTTTATTTTTTCCAAAAAATTTACTTCGCCCAAATCTTTGTCCAGCCGGTCCGCATATTTTGTAATAGCAAGCATCCATTGTTCCTTATCCCTTTTCTCCACCGGAGTCCCGCAACGTTCACACTTCCCTTCCACAACTTCCTCATTTGCCAATCCGATTTTGCACGAAGGACACCAGTTTATCGGCATCTTCTTTTTATATGCCAGTCCGCGTTTAAAAAGCTGCAAAAAAATCCACTGCGTCCATTTGTAATATTTTGGGTCAGTCGTATTAATCTCGCGAGACCAATCAAATGAGAAACCGAGAGACTGAAGCTGTCGTCTAAATGTATCGGTATTTTTTTTGGTAACAATAGTCGGATGGATTCCAGTTTTTATCGCAAAATTTTCCGTGGGTAATCCGAAAGCGTCCCAGCCTATCGGATAAAGGACATTAAATCCTTCCATTCTGCGTTTCCGACAAATGACATCCATTGCTGTATTTGATCGGATATGACCAACGTGAAGCCCCTCGCCGGACGGATACGGAAATTCTATAAGCCCATAAAATTTCGGCCTTTTTGATTTGTCGTGAACAGAAAAAAATTTTTTC
>CAZFCM010000057.1:0-3351 GCA_964517725.1 uncultured Candidatus Saccharibacteria bacterium
GCGAGACGAAAACAGTCGGAGGCGGAGCCAATCGAACAGACAGGCTTTTCTCTTTCAAAATGGTGATCTTGTTTGTTTTTGTCTTAACCCTAGGCTCATTGATTTTCACTCCGGCGATTTCTTTCGGATCGGTGGTCAAGACGCCGTCTAGAACAGGCAGTTTGTCAAACGGTCTTATCGGATGGTGGACATTCGACGGTCCCGACATCTTTTCCAATGTGACCGACAAAAGCGGTCAGGGCAATACCGGTTATATGATAAATATGGCCACGGCGACAGCCAAGGTTTCCGGCAAAATCGGCCAGGCTCTTCGGTTTGATGGGGTGAATGATAGGGTGAATATCGATGGATCATCACCCAGTCTTAATTTAGATGATTATGTGACAATAGCCACATGGATCAATCTAAAGTCTTGGTCGCAATACACAAATGTTGTTGGTTATGACAATCCTGGTGGAGGTAATTATTCATTCCAGATAAGATCGTCGTCTTGTCCAATAGAAATTTCGCTTACATTGCAATTAGACAGCGTTGTTGTTGTCGGAAATTCTTCAAATATAGCATGTGATACTTGGTATCATGTGGTCGGGGTTTATGACGGTTCAAATATAACGCTCTATATCAATGGTGTTGCACAAACACCAAAACCAGCATCTGGAACCATGACACAAACAACGACAACATTTAATCTAGGTGGAGATTTGTTAAGAGACCGCTGGGTTAATGGTTCTTTGGACGATGTTCGGATATATAACCGCGCTTTGTCTCCTTCGGAAATTTCTCAGCTCTATAATGCGGTTAAGTAGAAAGGGTTAGGGAACGCAATCGGTTTTACGATAATTTTTGAAGGGTTCGTTAGTCCCGAATGTTTCTGTTTGGTTGGAATAGAAAAAATTGGTATTATTATGATTGGTTGGATTTAAGCGGGAACGGATTTTGTCCGCTTTTAATTTTTAGAAATTTTTTCGATAAGAAATGAAAAAAATACGCGTTGGTATAAATGGATGCGGAAGAATCGGACGGGCGTTTCTCAAAATAGCGACCGGAAGTCCCGATATCGATGTGGTCGCCGTGAACGATCTGGCTTCGCCGGAAAACATCGTTTATCTTTTAAAGTACGATAGCGCTTATGGCGACAGCGGACTTGAGGTCTCGATCAAGGACCGGAATATTGTCGTCAACGGGAAGGAAATAAGATATTTTTCGGAGAAAGAGCCGTCGGCTTTGCCTTGGGGCGAGATGAGAATCGACGTGGCAGTAGAATCAACAGGCCTTTTTGTTTCTTACGAGAAGGCAGAAGCTCATATAAAAGCTGGAGCGAAAAAAGTTTTGATTACGGCGCCGGTTAAAGATGAACCGAAGAATGAAAAGGAGGCAATGGTTCTTTCCGGAATAAATGAAGAAAAGCTTAAAGACGCGCTAATCGTCTCCAACGCTTCCTGCACGACCAACGCAATAAGCCCGATTGTCGCCATATTGGATGAAGCGATCGGTATAGAAAAAGCGATGTTAAACACCGTTCATGCTTATACGGCCAGCCAATCGCTCGTTGACGGTCCGAATAAGAAGGATTGGCGGGAAGGTCGGGCCGGTGCTCAAAATATCGTTCCGTCGTCAACCGGAGCGGCCATTGCAGTCACCAAAGTTTTTCCCGCGCTTTCCGGAAAATTTGACGGGATATCAATGCGCGTGCCCGTTCTGGTCGGTTCGATAGCGGATGTTACATTTTTGGCCAAAAGAAAAACTAGCGTCGAGGAAATAAACGAAGCGTTGGAAAAAGGGTCCAAAGAAAAAAGATGGGATGGAATTTTCGGTGTTGCCAAAGAGCAATTGGTTTCTAGAGACATAGTCGGAAATCGGCACGCTTCAATCGCCGACTTGTCTTTCACCAGAGTGGTCGGCGGGGATTTGGCAAAAGTTTTGGTTTGGTACGATAATGAAATGGGTTATACCCAGACCTTGCTTTTTCAGGTCAGGAAAATGGCCGGCAATCCGTGATTTTGAAATTTTGGATTTTTAAAGGGAAGTTGGAGAGCGAAGTTTTTATTTTATTTTGATTTTTCAAACCAGAAAAAAGAGATGAAAATTTTTTTAGGAGCGGACCATGCGGGTTTTGAATTGAAAAGCGAACTGATCGATTTTTTAAAAGCGGAAGGCCAGGAAGTTACGGATTTTGGCGCTTTTAGTTTGAGACAAGACGACGATTATCCGGATTTCATAGCTCCGGTCGCCAAGGCGGTTTCGGCAAATGACAATTCGCGAGGCATAATTATTGGCGGTTCAGGCGAAGGGGAAGCAATTTGCGCAAATCGTTTTTCCGGCGTTCGAGCGGCGGTTTTTTACGGTTATCCGTCATCGGTGGCAAATGTGGCAGATGGAAGCGATAAACCCGATCCTATAAAACTTTCCCGTGAACATAACGACGCCAATATTTTATCCCTTGGCGCTTGGTATTTGACATTTGAGGAGGCGAAAGAGGCCGTCTTAAATTGGCTGAAGACCGATTTTTCCGGAGGAGAAAGGCATATTCGTCGTTTGGAGAAAATAGACAGGTTGGGCGGGAACGGTAAATAAATTTCATTTAGTAAATTTCCCGATTTGGATTCAAAGCAGAATTGAAAATAGAAAAAAGGAAATGAACAATAAAGAATTAGTGCCGGCGATTTTACCGATGAATTTCGGGGAGTTGGAAGAGAAAGTTTCAAAAATTTCCAGCAGTTTCGACATTTATCATTTGGACATATCCGACGGCAAGTTTTCTCCGAATACCACCTGGCCTTTTTCCGGCGGAGGTGAGTTTTTAGAGATAAAGAAAGAAAAAAGAGGTATGCCGGAATTGGGAAAAATTGATTTTGAAATTCATTTAATGACGAAAAATTCGGTTAGCATTATTCCGGATTGGATTAGGGTCGGAGCGGTCAGGATTATAGTCCATATTGAAGATTTGGACGGCGATTTGTTGCACGATACCATAGAGGAGTGGGGCCGAGTGGCCGAATTTTCTTTGGCTTTATGTCTCGGAACGCCATTTGAAAAAATTGAGATGTTTGCCAACGATGTCCACCACATTCATTTAATGACCATAGAAAAAATCGGTTATCAAGGCCAGAAACTTTCTGACATCGCTTTGCAGAGAGTCGGGGAGGCGAGGAAACTTTTTCCGAAACATTTAATAACGGTCGACGGAGGGGTTAACGAAGACAATGCCGGACTTTTGAGAGAAGCCGGGGCCGATCGGTTGATTTCCGGTTCCGCTTTTTGGAAAAAATTGGCCGAGTCGAGAATTTAATGAATGGGATTTTTTGCGAAAACTCTTGAATAATTTGGATTTCTGCGATTTTTAACAAATCT
>CAZFCM010000058.1:0-3213 GCA_964517725.1 uncultured Candidatus Saccharibacteria bacterium
GTAAAATGTATATGATTCCAAGGAAAACATATTACAAATGGAAAAAGGTCGATTGAAGGTTAACTGAACATAAAGGCCACCGGGCTCGCGCTGGGCAAACTCCGCAGGCGGTGAAGCTTCGCTCGGCTTAAGTTATTATGTGACCATTCATCCCTGCTCCAAAGGGACGGGATATTCTGATTACTCTCAATAAAAAGCGCTATTTTTATTCTTCGTGATCCAAGGCTATTTCTATTATTGCCTCGGCAATTTTTCTGGCTGAATCCGGTCGGAAGAAAGTTTCAGCATTTTTTTTCATTGCTTCGGCTATTTCCGGCTGTATAAGTCTTTCCGCTTCGCTTTTGAATATGCTAGTAGACAAGTTGTTTTCCTCTATGACTACCGTCGCACCGGATTTTGCGTAGTTGTAAGCATTTTGTCTTTGGTGATCTCCGTTTGATTTTGAAATAGGAATTATTATGCTCGGGATTTTCCAAGAGGCAATTTCAAAAATCGAGCTTCCTGCTCTAGAGATGACAAGATTGGCGACTCCGGCCGCCGCCGACAAAGCATTGCTCGGCAAGAAATCAAAAGGGTGGTAGCGACTCCTCAATCTTTCGTCTGTTATTATTACTTTTGAACGATTAGCCATATCTATAATATTAGCCCGACCAGTTTGGTGGATTATTTGCCATTTCGGCAAAAGATCCGGCAAAGAATTTAATATCAGTTCGTTTATTTTTTCGGCTCCTAGCGAGCCACCAAGAACTAGCATGACCGGCAGATTATTTTCTAGTTTATACATAGACAAACCTTCAGCTGGCGGTTTTTTTGTCACTTCTCTTCTGACCGGTTGACCAGTCCAAGCCACTTTTTCGTTTGGAAAAAATTTTGCGGCCTCCGAATAAGAAACAGCTATTCGACTGGCATGTTTTCCGGCTAACAAATTAACTCGACCAGGCACAGAATCGGATTCATGAATGATCATTGGTATTCTAAAAAACCAAGAGGCAAAAAGGGCTGGAAAACTGCCGTAGCCACCTTTACCAAAGACCACATCGGGATATATTGAAAACATTTTGAAGCAGGCGCTTGTTGTCCCGAGAATCATTCTAAAGATATCAAAAAAATTATCGGAAGAAACGTAAGTTCTCAATTTTCCAGCTGGGATTTTTACAAATTTTATCCCATGATCAAAGAGCATCCTTTCATCGATTGGTTCCGGCGCCATAAAATACATAACCGGCGGAATAAGTTTCCTCTCGGCGACTATTTTTTCTATTTCTTCGGCAACGGCAATTATCGGATAAAAATGTCCTCCTGAACCACCTCCTGTAAAAAGAATTTTCATTTTATTTTGCTGTTCTTGAAATATTAAGAACTATTCCGACCGAAAGGAGAGAGACCAAGAGAGACGATCCTCCGTGGCTCACGAAAACTAGAGGCAGGCCGGAAATCGGTATCAACCCAAGCATCGAAGCGATATTAACATATGATTGGGTCGTAATCATTATAACAATTCCCATGGAAAGCAGTCTAGAAAAGATGTCAGGCGCCCGGATTGATATTCTAAGGCCAATTAAGAGAAAGGTGGCAAAAAGCAAAACCAAAAAGGACGAACCCATAAAACCGAATTCTTCGCCGATCACAGCATATATCGAATCGCCAATCGGTTCGGGTAAACGAGAGAATTTTTGAACACTTCGGCCGAATCCTTTGCCAAACATTTCCCCTGAACCGATAGCTATAAGCGACTGATTGACTTGGTAGCTGGTTTTTTTCGGGTCTCTAGCGGGATCGACAAAAGCCAGAATTCTGTCTTTAAGATAAGGTCGAGCAAAAACCAAAACAAGGAAACCGGAAATTACCAAAATAGAGGTTATTATGGCGTCTTTAAACTTGGCGCCGGCAGAAAGATACATAATCATCGCGGTTATTGAGACGATTATTGTGGTATCAGTATCTCTTTGGGAAATGAGAATACCGACAGTTGTTCCTAGGATAAGTAAAAATGGAATTATGCCGAATCTTGAATCAGCCAAACGATCCCTTATTCCAGAAAGCCATGATGATAGGTATATCAAAAAGGCTAATTTCAGCAATTCAGAGGGTTGAAAGGTCAGGCCACCCAATATGAGCCAGCGAGTAGCGCCACCATGTTCTAAACTGATTAACGGTAAGAGTAAAAGCAAGTTTAGACCGATGGCAAAAAGAAAAATAACAAAAGACATTCGACGCCAGATTACGAATGGCAAACGAGAAACGATGAAGAGAAGAAACAATCCCGGTAGGAGACCGAGAATAAACTGACTAGTGATTACGCTTGAAAAATCCGGCCCCCCACTTCTTGAAAGTAAACCAAAAGCGGCCGATAAAAAAGCAAAAAAACCAAAAATTATTATCAAAAAAAGAATTCCGGCGAACGCTTTGTCTACCGGCCTCTGTTTTTCTAAAAAAATCTTATTTATAATTCCCATTTTATCGATTTCTAACCAAGAAATGCGATAATCATGCCGATTATTGCGAAAATTATAGACAATATCCAATAGCGCATGGTTACTTTGCTGGCCGGCCAACCTATAGCTTCAAAATGATGATGAAGCGGAGCAACCAGAAAAACCTTTTTTCCTCTAATTTTTTTTGATAGCACTTGAATAATAACGGAAAGAGAAGTAATAAATAGAGGTAAACCGATAATAATGAGAGCGGAAATGCCATAGCCTTCGACTATTGAATCAGTCATAAACGCAATCATCGCCAATGCCAGTGTCAAAGCCATAGAACCGGTTTCTGACATATAAAATCTGGCTGGAGGTACATTAAACCAAAGAAACGCCAATATAGCGCCGGCAATAACCGCCGAAAAAGCAGCTAAATTTATTTGGTTTTGATGAAAAGCGATACCGGCATAAGCCATAAAAATTGAAGCAAAAATCCCACCCGCCAAGCCGTCAAGTCCGTCAATTATTCCTCCTGAATAAACCGCCAAAACAACAAGGACAAAAAAAGGCATAAAAAACATACCCATTTCCAAAGGGCCTAACAAAGGAATTGAGACGGAAGATACATCTAGTTTGAAATAGAACCACAAAGCGGCTAATAGGCCTATTAGGCCTACCAGAAAGAGTCTTTTTTTAAGCGAAAGACCTCCTACCCTGTAAGAAGAGCAGCCCTTTATTTCTAGGTAATCGTCAATGAGACCAATTAATCCGCCCAAGATAAGAGCTAGAAATG
>CAZFCM010000059.1:0-3140 GCA_964517725.1 uncultured Candidatus Saccharibacteria bacterium
GTTCATAACGCTTATGATTTTAACTCAAGCGTTGCATTTCATTGTTGAACTGGGGACTTAAACTTGTGCACCCAAGCTACAGATGTTATAAAACTTATGGACGCTGCAAAAGTAGCCACAGGATTAAGTGGTGGAGCGGGAACCACAGCTCTTTTAGGAACAGCTGGATCTAGTAGTGTTGTGGCTTGTCATGTTTCAGCCGATAGTAGTGCTTACGCAGTTGCGGTTCCGATGAAGAGTGATAATACAGACAGTTGGTGTGTTGATAGTACTGGAAAATCAAAATTGCTTGATGGGGCCTATTTAGGAGCTGCCGCTGTGGCTTGTCCTTAAATTTTGATATTTTAAATTAAGACGAAAAATAGAAAATAGGGCTAATTAGCCCTATTTTCTATTGGAGATGGTTGTTTTGAAACAAAAAATGTTTGATAATTAAGCTGTGGAAGATTTTTCCTTTTTTTTAATGGCGGTTTCTGCATTACTCGGTTTGGGAGTGGGCAGTTTTCTTAATGTTTTGATTTTACGCGGTTCTTCCGGCAATAAAGGCCGGAGTGGCAGGTCAATTTGTTTATCTTGCGGAAAGCGTCTCCGTTTTTTTGATCTGTTTCCGATTCTAAGTTTTTTGGTTTTGAAAGGTCGTTGCAGACACTGTTCTTGTCGGATTTCTTGGCAGTATCCTCTGGTTGAATTGGCCACCGCAGGGCTTTTTGTTTTTTCTTTTATCTGGGTTGTCGGAATAGAACCTCTTTATTTGGCTGTAATTTGTGTTTTGATGCTTTTCCTTATTTCTTCTACCTTGGTTTACATTTTTGTTTATGACCTTAGACATAAAATAATAAGGGACGGTTCGGCATTGATTTTTGCTTTTTCCTCCGCGGTTTTTTCTGTCTTGCACAATCTTGCGGTTTTTCCATCCGGAAATTTTTTACTTGATCTCCTTGCTGGTCCGATTTCTGCCATGCCCTTTTTCTTGCTTTGGTTTTTTTCCGGAGGCAGATGGATGGGTTTAGGCGATGCCAAACTTATGGTCGGCATTGGATTTTTGGTCGGTTGGAGCTCGTGGCTCTCCTCCCTGATTTTGTCTTTTTGGCTTGGAACCGCCTATCTTCTATTTGCCTTTTTGATTCGTTACCCTTTAAAATTTTTTGGTTTTTACAACATTGCCGATATTATGCCTTCAATTAAGCCAAGAGACGAAATCCCTTTTGGCCCGTTTATTATTCTCGCCGGGCTGGTAACTTTTTTCTTAAGTTGGAATGCTCTGAATGCTTTTTTAGGGATTTTGATGTAGAATTAAGCTGATGGAATCTGCTCGTGAAAAAAATTCAAAAGGAGGATTTTCGATCATCGAAATGGTGGTGACGATAGGCATAATGTCTCTCATAATCGCTGGCATGATGATTGCCAATTCTCGTTACGGCGATAGCTTGCTCGTTACGAATTTAGCTTATGACGTCGCTCTGACCGCTCGCGAGGCTCAAGCTTACGGTCTGTCCGTTAAAGAATGGAGGGAGGGTATCAATTTGGGCGATAGCTTCGGAGCTGCTTACGGACTGCGTTTTTCCAAGATGGATACAAACACCGCTTACGCCAGCAAGAAGTTTGCTCTTTTCAATGATGTTTCTGAAAATGGGATTAACAATTGGACTTGCGGTTATGGCATTCCGGTGCCGGCGACTTTGTCAAATTGCAAAGTTGGCAAGGTCAGTCAGACGGATCAAACGATTGAATTCATGAAGGAGTACAATTTGGGTGGCGGGAATCGAATAAACAGGATTACAGTGACAAAATCGGATAATTCTACAATTTATTATGATTTTACCAACAATACCGGCACTTTGACTTTTGTCGATATAGTTTTTAAGCGACCTCAGATAGCGCCGTGTTTTCAGACCAATGATAGCAATTTCAAGGATCTTTGCCCGCAGGATATGAGGTCTCCATATCTCCATCTCGTTAAATCGGTGGAAATATCTTTTTCAAACGCTTCGGGGAAGTTTAAAAGATCAGTAGTGATTGACAGCATAGGCAGGATATATGTCAAATAGCCGGTCGAAAAATTTTTCAGGTTTTACTTTGGTGGAAATGATTATTTCGGTCGGTATTTTTTCTATGGTTATGGTGGTAACTATTGGAGCGCTTCTCCAAATCGTTGCGGCCAATCGGCAAGCTCAAGCCATAAAATCTGTTTTAAATAACATAAATATGGCGGTGGAGGATATGACTAGGACGATAAAAAACGGGACAAAATACGATTGCGATCCGAGCGATTCGGATATTGATGATTGTTCAAGTACGCCGGGCAATCGCCTAGGTCTGTCTAACGAAAACGGCGCACCCGTTGTTTACAGTTTTTCCAACGGTCAAATTGTCAAGACTGAAGGGGGGGTTGGGCAGTCGATTACGGCTTCGGAAGCCAATATAGATCGTTTGAATTTCTATGTTTCTGGCAAATTAAATAATATCCAACCCAATGTATTTGTTTCTATAGGCGGAGAGGTCCGTTATCGCAAGAATCTTACTACCCGTTTTGATATGCAGACTTTGGCAGTCCAGAGGAAAATAGACAGGTAAAACTTTTTGATTTTGAGCCGGTTTGAATTTGAGGAAAATTAAGAAAACATGATGGCATCAGAGAAAAAAAAGCGAGGATTTTCAATGATTGAAATGGTAGTGTCAGTCACCATACTGATTTTTTCGATAGTCACTCCTTTGGCTGTGGCTCAAAAATCTTTGGTTTCGGCAAAATATTCCCGAGATCAGATAGTGGCCTACTATTTAGCTGAAGAAGGTATCGAATATGTGAGGTATATTAGGGATATAAATAGCTTGGTAGACAACGCTTCAAATAAAGATTGGTTGGAGGGTTTAATCAATTGTTTGAATGACGGAGGCGCCGATGTAAAAGGTTGCGCGATTGATCCGAGGAACAACGATGTGAATTTATTATTTTGCGCCGATGTAAGTTCGCCCCAGTGTTTGTTGTATGTAGAAACAAAAATTGCCAGCAACGAAAAATTTTATACGCACAAATCTGTTTCCGGAGTAACGTCTCCTTTTAGCAGAATTGTCCGTATAAAGAGGATAAAATCTGGAACTGAAAATGTTGCTCCGGAGGAAGTTTTGGTCGAATCTGAAGT
>CAZFCM010000060.1:0-2968 GCA_964517725.1 uncultured Candidatus Saccharibacteria bacterium
ATCTTTTGGTTTCAATAGACCAAAAATTTTCGCGAAATTTTGGGTTAGGTTAGAGATTTTATTTTGTCGGCGATTATCGAAATTTCGCCGTTTCGGTTTGAGATTTTTCCTTTAACTGCCAAAAGGGCTTCCGGCCGGATAAGATTCCGGAATTCATTATATATTCTTGGAAAAGCCACTATTTCGATTGAACCGCTTAAATCGGCCATTTTCATAAAGGCCATTGCTTCGTTGTTTTTCGTTATAACTTCTCTGACTTCTTCCAAAATTCCACCGAGAACTACTATCATTCCTTCCCGCATTTCTTCCCGAGCTTTTTTTACGTTTACTTCCCGTTTTTCAAGGACTAGACGAAATTTGTCAAGCGGATGGCCGGAGATATATAAACCTAACAGCTCTTTTTCCCAGGCCAACTTTTCGGCTTGTTCGGCTGGTTTTGCCGGGTCAAGGCGGAGGTCGTTTTCAGGCAATGATGTTTTGTTTAATCCGGCAAAAAGAGAAGTTTGGTCCGTCGGCGCGGCGGCTGATTCTTTGGCGTAGAAGAGAAGTTTTTCCATATTGGCCAACATTTTGCCCCTTTCTTCGAATTCGTCCAAAGCGCCGGCTTTAATGAGCGCTTCAAGAGATTTTTTATTCAAATTTCGGTCTCGGATGCGGGAAAGAAAATCAGCCAGAGATTTGAATTTTCCGCTCTTTTTGCGTTCTTTAATGATAGAACTGGAGACTCCCTCGCCGAAATTTTTTATAGTTGTTAAGCCGAAGCGTATTTTATCTCCGTCTCCGGATTTTTCCGGTTTTACCACAGTAAAGGCCGAATAACTTTCATTTACGGAAGGAGAAAGAACGGGAATGCCCATCCTTTTGCATTCGGCGATCGTTTCTCCAATTTTTTCAACTTCACCTGAATCAGCTGTAAGGACGGAGGCCAGATATATAGCTGGAAAATTTGCTTTCATATAGGCAGTTTGGTAGGCGAGCATGCCGTAACTCGCGGCATGGGCCTTGTTGAAGCCGTATCCTTGGAATGGTTCAAAAAGTTTCCAAATTTCCTCGGCCTTGTTTTCTGTTATGCCACTGTGTTTTTTGCAACCCTCGACAAAATTTTTGTGTTGCTTGGCCATTTCCTCGGGTATTTTTTTTCCGACAGCTTTGCGGAATTTATCCACTTCTGCCCAGGAATATCCGGCCAGATTCACTGCGGTCATAAGAAGGTCGTCTTGGTAGACTAAAACGCCGAACGTTCTGTCCAAAAAAGATCCCATTTTTTGGTGAAGATATTTTACCGGTTTTTTTCCGTGTTTTCGGGCAATATACTCGTTTATGTTGTCCATAGGACCCGGTCGGTACAAAGCGACCATAACACTAATATCGTCTATTCTTGTCGGCCGGAGATCCATTAGATATTTTGTCATTCCGTCTCCGGATAGTTGAAAAACTCCGGTTGTTTCTCCTCTCGAGAGCATGGAAAAAGTTTTTTTATCGTCAAGAGGAATATTGTCTATATCCACTTTTATTTTTTCTATTTTTTCGGTTCTGGATATCGCGTCGGCAAGAATGGATAGATTTTTTATTCCTAAAAAATCAAATTTTAAAAGACCGGCTTCTTCAACCGAATACATGTCATATTGGGTAATTATTTTTCCTTCACCCTTCGGATCATATTGAAGTGGTACAAAATCTGTTAGGGGTTGGGGCGATATCACTACTCCGGCAGCATGGACCGAAACATGCCTGGCGCAACCCTCAATCTTTTTTGCCGTGTCGATTATCTCTCTGACATTTTGGTCTTTATCGTAAAATTGTTTCAATTCAGGCACTATTTCAAACGCTCGATCTATGGTCATAGGAAATCCCTGAGAGCCGAAAGGTATCAGTTTGGCTATTTTATCTCCAAGAGCGTATTCATAACCTAATGCTCGGGCAACATCCCTAACAGAACCTCTAGCCATCATTGTGCCGAAAGTGCCAATCTGAGCGACTTTGTCGGCCCCGTATTTTTTCTTGGCGTAATCGATCATCTCATCTCTTCGATTGTCGGCAATATCCATGTCAATATCGGGCGCCGATGGCCTTTCTGGATTGAGGAATCTCTCGAAAGGCAGATTGTAGTCAATCGGATTGACGGTTGTGATATGGGTAAGATATGAGACCATTGAACCGCCGGCAGAACCGCGAGTAGTGCTTAAAATTCCGGCACCTTTCGCGTATCGTAAAAGATCGGAGACTACCAAAAAATAGGGTGCGTAACCTTTGTTTTTTATGACTTCCAGTTCGTAATCTATTCTTTGCTTGATTTCCGGATTTTCTTTTATATTCCGGCTTCTTAATCCTTCATAAGTGATTCGGCGAAGTTCCGAGTTGGCTGTCTGGCCAGTTCCAAGTTTATAGTCTGGAAATACCCACGAACCAAGTTTTAATTCAAGTTCGCAACGATCGGCTATGATTCGGGAATTAGCAATAGCTTTTGGTTTTTCTTTGAACCACTTTGAAATTTTTTCACTGTCGACAAAAGAAAAATCACTTTCATCGTTCGATCTTTCGGAGAAATCGCCAGATGAATTGACGGCAACCAGTGTTTCTCTCGCTTTTTTATCTTCCGGTTTTATATAGTAAGTGTCATGAGCAGCGACCATCTCAGTTTTGTTTTCTTCGGCAAAAATTGAAATTTTTTTCATCAAATCCTCATGTCCCGGGATTTCCGGGTGATGAGTAATTTCCAAAAAAATATTTTTCTCTCCAAAAATATCCGAATATAGATTGAATTTCTCCTGAGCTTTTTCAAGGTCGTTGTTTTTTAGATGATAAGCGATGTCGCCAGAAAAAGAGGGCAAAATGGCAATTAAACCCTCTTTGTATTTTTGGAGAAGATCAATATCGATGCGCGGTTTGTAATAAAATCCTTCAAGATGAGAATCGGTAGAGATTTTTATCAAGTTTTTGTAGCCGGTCATATTTTCGGCCAAAAGAA
>CAZFCM010000061.1:0-2952 GCA_964517725.1 uncultured Candidatus Saccharibacteria bacterium
TTAAGAAAAGCAAAGAGAGAGAACTTAGTCTCAATTGAAGAAAATGAAAGTTTGGCGGAGAGTTTGGATAATGGGGAAGATTTGGAAAATAAAAAAATCTCAATTGATTACGCTCTCTATCTTATTTCTATATTACCTGACACTTTGCGTCGGACGGCAGAATTATTTTTTTTGAAAGAAAAGACTCATAGGGAGATAGCCTTGATGGAAAATACGACGGAAGGGGCTGTCCGGACTAGAATTCATCGGGCTCGGGCGATTATTGAAGACAAGGACAGAAAAACAGGTCCGTCGTCCTAAACACTTTATTTTTTGATTTTATTTTTTTAAATTATTATTACAATGTTTTTTATGATTCCAACAGAAAATATAAATCCCGGGATTGATTTCAACCGTGAAGTAATGCGGAGAGTCAATTTGGTTTTTTATGCCAAAAAATTATTTAATCCAATAGTTTTGGAATCTGTCGCTTTGGTTGGCATTCTTGGCTCGATAGCGTTTTTTGTTTCAATAAAAAGCGTTTTAAACAATTACTCTTCAGTCAGGGGTTTTGTTGAAAGCGGTTCCTTTTGGTTCAATGCCGTTTATTACACAGAATCGCACGTCCAGTGCGTCTTGGGTGTGGCCCTTATTCTTGGCGGTGTATTGGGTTATCAGACTCTGAAAAAGACCTTAAAAAATCCTTATTTTTCAAGAGGTTTAGGGATTTTTTCACGGTTAGCTGGTCGCTAAACCCAGTTTTTAAAGGTATCAACAATTTTTAAAGATTTTTTGACTGATAATGATATAATTAAGTCAGGTCGATTATTTTTTTCTATTTTTTCAAAAATGAAAATATTACACACTTTGACTTGGCTCCTGCTAGTTATCGGCGGTTTGAATTGGTTGCTTTCAGCTTTTAGTCTGGATCTGGCTATGTGGTTTTCCGCCTCATGGTGGGCCGGTCTTATGAAAGTTGTCTACGTTCTGGTCGGTTTGTCAGCCATTTGGTCAATTTTCAGTCACAGAAAAGAGTGTAAAGCTTGTGAGACTTCCGCTCAGCCTCCAGTTGCTTAGAAATTGAATAGCTTCTCACTTTTCTGAATTTACCAAAAAGCGATCGGGGATAGAAAGTCTCCGGTCGCTTTTGCTTATATATTGTTTAGAGCACTTGAATGTAGATGCCCATCTTCGAATGGTGGAATTTTTTTGATTTCAAATTTTCCGTCTTTTGCTATATCGCTTCTCTCTAAAGCCGTTCTTAAATTTTCTTGGTCATATCCAAGACAGACTATATCCGGACTAATCCTTTTTATGATTTTCCAATAACCGATTTCTTGGTCGCCGGGGACTATATCATCAGCAATTTTTTCGTTTTTCAATGCTCGGATTCTGTTTGGCAGTGGTGTTTTCGGCATGTGGCCCTTTAGAAGTTTGACGGTGCTGTCTTTGGCCACGGCCACTATGAGCCAGCCGTTTTTTTTAGCTTCACGCAAAAAATATCTATGTCCTTCATGTATGCCATCAAAGGTGCCGAAAACCAAAACCGTTTTTTTTATCTTGACCATCTTTTCAATTTTAAATCACTTTGATAGTATGTTCCAGTCCGTTGATATTTAGAATATTCCGGAGTAGCTCAATGGTAGAGCAGCTCCCTGTTAAGGAGTTGGTTGCAGGTTCGAGTCCTGCCTCCGGAGCCAGTCAGTATGAAGCCCAAAATTCGGCTCGCGCGAAGCGCGAGCAAGTGTGGCGGGTGTGGCGGAATCCCAAGCAGACAAAAGGATTTCCCACGATTTTTTCGGAGAGAATTGCAGAGCCCTTTGCGCGAGGCGGGGGTTCGAGCCAATCTTTTTGAGAAAATTTTTCTTGTCTTCAAAATTTTCTCCGGAAGCGATAATTCCGGCTTGTTTGCTGTCTAAAATGAAAAGTTGCATCGGTTCGAGCCGATGATTGCCCTTTTGCTCAAAATCCTTCAATTTCTCTGAAACGTCGATTTTGCGATTGAGGATTTTCTGCTTTTTCTCGGCATACTCCACCTTCGGAATAAGCCCGTCCAAATGCGTGTCGAGAAGCTTATCCAATCGCTCGTCTAAATCCTCAATCTCCTGTTTCAGGTTTTGAGCAAAGGCAACGCCGTTTTGGGCATCTTGCTCGCGCTCCGCTTCTATCTTCGCGAGCATGTTATCTGCCCAAATCGGCGGCAAAGAAACTTTTTGCAGGACATCAGTGATCTGCTCCGCGAGCACTTCTTCTCGCACATACCCTTGCGAGCAACTCCCTCGCTTTTTCGTACACCGATAATACTGATGTCCTTTTTGTATTTCGGAAGTAATGGCGCACCCGCACTCGGCACAATTTAGAAGCCCACGAAATGTCGCGATTGTCTTACTCGGTTTTTTAGGTCGCGACTTGTCCGCCATTACTTCCGCGCATCTATCAAAAAGTTTCTTTGAAATCATCGGCTCGTGCTTGCCTTGGTACATCTCGCCGTTATACCGGAACACGCCGTAATAAAATGGATTGGATAGCGCGTGCTGAATAAGCGAAACCGATAGCGACTTTCCGCTCTTCCCAAACAAGCCGATTGAATTAGCAGTATTTTGTAAATCTTTCATCGAGTAAGCGCCGGTTGCGTACAATTCAAAAAGTTTTCTGACGAGGCGAAACCGTTCTTTGTCTTTGACAATCGTGTGCGTCGCAAGGTCGTTCGCATACCCGAGCGGAGCCCAGCCGGGCCATTCGCCTCGTCGGAGTTTTTGACGCAACCCGCGCTTCGTATTTTCTGAAAGATTATCTACAAAATACTTCGACTGCCCAAAAGCGATAGACAGCATGAATTTGCCTTGGGGCGTGGCTTCAAACCAAAAAGTAGGAAATTTTAGCGCGGTGATATGCTCGGCATCAATGAAAAATATGATACGCCCGCCGTCCACGCTATTTCTCGCCAAACGGTCGGGGTGCCACGCTAAAATT
>CAZFCM010000062.1:0-2839 GCA_964517725.1 uncultured Candidatus Saccharibacteria bacterium
CCGCCGACAGCAATTTATTATGTGGCCATTCAATCCCGCCCTAAAGGGACGGGGTTTTCTGGCCACTTCCAATAAATCTTGTTTCTCTTTTTGAATAGAATTTAAAAACGATTTCCTATTCCAACCATCTCATTGGCGGCTATCTCTTTTCTAACCGGTCTTGAGTATCGACGCATACCCATCAAAATTCCGAGAGAAACAAATTCAGCCAGTAAATGCGAACCTCCATAGCTCATAAAAGGTAGTGTAATTCCAGCTATTGGTAATATACCCAAATTCATACCAATATTTATCGTAATGTGGCAAAGAAAATATATTGCCACCCCAAGCCCAAAAAGAGTCTCAAAATTTGTCGCTCCCATCATCGAAATCCTGACGATTCTAAAAATAACAAAAAAATATAAAAACAGCAGGGATAAAACGCCAACAAATCCCCACTCCTCGGCAAAAGCGGCAAAAACAAAATCTGTTTTGTATTCAGGTAAAAAATTTAGGCGAGATTGCGTACCATAACCCACTCCTTTTCCTAATATTCCTCCAGAACCAACCGCGATGACCGATTGCATAGCATTATAACCAGCCCCCCTTATATCAGCCATCGGATTGATAAAAGTCATTATTCTCTGTTTTTGGTAATCTTCAAAAACAAAAAACCAAAGAGATAAAAAGACCAACATTCCAGCGCCAAAAACCGCCAATAAATGATTTTTGGAAATTCCGGAAATCCAAACCATCCCCAACCAGATAAAAAAGATAACCATGGCCGAACCAAAATCCGGCTGTAAAAAAACCAAAAGAAAAAGGATTAGGGCGTAAATTCCGGAAATTACTAAATGTTTTATATAGGCAATTTGTATATGTCGTCTTGAAAAATATTTGGCTAAAACCAAAACTAAAACGACTTTCGCCAAATCGGAAGGTTGAAAAGAAACACCTCCGAATCTAAACCAGCTCTGAGAACCGTGAACATCAATCCCAAAAATTTTTACGGCGATAAGTATTAAACAGCAAAAGATAAATATGGCAACAATAAAATCCGTTCTTTTTATAAAACGCCAATCTATTAAACTAAAGATTATAAAAAACAAAAAAGAAACTCCTAACCAGACGATTTGTCTCGTAAAAAAAATGTCGTTTTCAGAACTCAGAGAATTCATTGTCACTAAACCTGCTCCTGCAATCAAGGCCAGCGAAGCAACTGCTAGCCAATCTATGTTAGAAAGGGTAAATATCCTTTTCTCCGGCATATTAATATTTTTAAGGCAGAAGCCAGTAAAAAATTTCTACCCGACCGACAGGTCCGGACGACAGAGGTCTAGGCCAAGAAAACACCATGTCCTCACTATCGCTCCCAGAAATTTCATCAACCACTGTTTTTGAAGCCGCAATAACATTGCCAACACTATTATAAACAACAACAAAACCAAAAATATTTTTTATTGTTTTTAAACTTTGATTCGTAACTTTAGCAATCACCCTGGAATTTTCGGAATTAAAATCACGGCTAACATCTTTTATGGAAACTTCTTTCAATCCAACAGAATTTGATTTCGTCCAAAATATCGGCTCTTCCCATTCAAGCATGGCTCGAACAGGTTTTTTGTCATTTAGATTTATTCCGCCTTCCAAAACCCCAAATACCTGCCCGGGAGGAATATATGAAATGCCCCGCGGTTCAGCTAAAAGTACATTATTGGAATCGTATATTTTAAATCTGTAGTTAGCTTTTTTCGCTTCAAAAAAAGAATTTGGGTTCTCCATAGCCGAAGCTACACTATAAACCCCATCTTTTATTTCAAAAACTCTAACCCATAGATTTTTAATAGATTTTATTTCTGAATCGCAAGCTTTCAGACATTTTCCACCGCAATCTATCCCTGTTTCCCCACCATTCATCTTTTTATCAAAACAACTGGTTCTCTCAAAAAAGACAAAAAAAACAAAAACTACTAATAAAAATGCCAAAAAAAAGGCCGTCATGCCGATGTAAAGAATTTTTCTTTTTGAGCCCCAAGAAAGCATGCCTTTATTGTATTACGAAAAAGCGCCTTTACAAAGCAAAAACCAAATTCGTCATTCTTACTTCTCACAGATCAAATCCTATGTCTTGGCGACTATCTACTTTCCCCGCCTAAGTTTTTCGAATTACTGATTCCAAACTAGAAATCAGAGATGCATTTTGAGAAAAATTTCTGCAAAAGCAACTTATACTCAAAAAATTTAGGCGGGTATCATCGACACTACAGCGCTTAACTTCTCTGTTCGGAATGGGAAGAGGTGTTTCCGCTGCGTCAAATCACCAAGACATAAAATTTGATTTTTCCCGTTTTTCCTCGAAACATCAAGGAAACCAGATACAAAAATTAATATAGATGCGGCCTGCCAACCATTTTGGGGTAACGGAAGGAACGACACGAGGCCAGCGAGGCCGCATCTATAAAACTGGTCGGAGAGGTGGCCTCTATGCCCTTAAATAAGGGTTCTTGACGCATTGACCAAAGGCCACCTCCCCGAAAAAACGGAAAGAGCTTAATCAGGTTCCGGGGTCAACTCGACCCCGCGTAACGGGACATCTGTCCCGCCCGAAATTTTCAACATTTGAAAACTCCGAGCGAGACATTTGGTTCTAACATTTCCTAACAGAATCGGCAGATTAGTACTTCACGGCTCAACACATTACTGTGCGTACACCTAAAGCCTATCAACGTGGTAGTCTACCACGAGCCTAAACGATTCCTAATCTTGGAGGCGGTTTCCCACTTAGATGCTTTCAGCGGTTATCCGTTCCCGACATAGCTACCCTGCGGTGCCGTTGGCACGACAGCAGGTACACCAGAGG
>CAZFCM010000063.1:0-2797 GCA_964517725.1 uncultured Candidatus Saccharibacteria bacterium
CGAGAATCGAACTCGCGCCCTCTGCTTGGAAGGCAGACGTTCTACCACTAAACTACACTCGCAAAAAAGCAGGCGAAATGATATTAACAAAAGCAAAAAGCTCCTGCAACGGAGCTTTTTGCTTTTGTTAAGCGTAGAAAAGATTTATTTCTCGCAAGTACAAGGCTCTTTTCCGCAAGTTGGACAAGGTTCCATACTTTTAAAGTCCGGCTTATTTTTTTCGCCGGAAAAAATAATTATGTTTAATTCCCCAGCCCATCGACCGCAGTAATCCAGAACGGGCAGATCGAGGATATGCCAATTATACACCTTCCTATCTTTTACTAGAAACCAAAACCAGTTTTTCGAAATCGTCTTCTGGTGCCACCTTGTTAAATCTAACCTTTCCACACTTGACACATTGGTGCAATATCTTTTGCAATCCACTTTTTTTCTGAACCCCAACTGGCTCCATCATTCCAAAACAATTTTCCGACCTATCTCCCGGATTAATATCTACGTGTTTACTCCAAAGACATTTTGGACAATGGTTGGTAAAACCATTACCTTTCACCAAAAAACCACAGAAGTTGCACGTGAAATCTTCTTTTTTTCTCTGAAATTTTTTTTTATTTTTCATAAGAAACTTTAATTTTCGGGGTGCCGAGAATCGAACTCGGACCGCACGCTCCCAAAGCGTGAATACTACCACTATACTACACCCCGATTGTTAACCTACGAATAATAACATAAAGGACATTATAAAGGACATTGTGTCCTTTATATTATACCCATTATAGTATTACATTTTCATTAAAAGAAATAACCGCTTTTTTACTTTCTTGATCTAATTTGACAACAATTAGGCCAAATAACCAATTAGTTTCAGGTGAAATCATATTTTTTGATAAATAAATCTGAATTACTCTTTTTAATCTTGAAACCTTATTCTTATGAACATTCTCTTCTGCTCTATATCCACCCGTTTTTTCAATAACTGTTCCATCTTTTTTGATTTCACGAGAAACACTTTTTACTTCAAAAAAGGTCAGTATTCCACTCTTTTTTGCTATAATATCTATCTCTCCGCTGTTTTTTCTAAAATTTCTACCTAAAATTTGATATCCTTTCTTTTCAATAAACAAGCAAGCAATGTCTTCTCCCAATCTACCCAATTTATTCCCTATCTTTTCATTTCCTTTCATAAAATTTTCACGAGAAACACTTTTCACATGAAACATCTAATTGCTCTCTTTGTATATATTTGGCTCAAAAGGACCAAATATAAGCTATTTCGTTGTTAAGGACAAAGATATTTAGTCTGTTATTCACTTATCAACTGATTTATCCACATTTTTCAATAATAGGACAGTTAAAAAATTGACCCGGTTGTACTTTCTTAATTTACGGTCCTTTAGGGAAAAACAGACAAAAAATGCGGGTAGCGAGAATCGAACTCGCGTCTCGTCCTTGGCAAGGACGCGTTCTACCACTAAACCATACCCGCTAGCCTCTTTTCAAAAAACTTTTGAACTATAAAATTCTAAAATAGAGTTTACCATCCGTTCCGTCCTTACGGCAAGTTGTCATAAAATTTAGCCGATGATTAAAATAAAGTTTGTCGCCCGTCCCATCCTCGCGGTAAATCGTTCCCTCGGATTACCTCGGCGAGGTATTGGGCGGGCGACATCGGGGAAACTTTGTTGGAATAGTGTCGGCTCCGCCGACAGCAATTTATTATGTGGCCATTCAACCCCGCCTTAAAGGGACGGGGTCTTCTGGCCACTCCCAATAAAAACTTAAAATTTGCCCCCAGACGGACTCGAACCGCCATCACTGGTTCCGAAGACCAGCACTCTATCCATTGAGCTATGGGGGCAAAATTCTGTAAACACAAACACAATAATAGCCAAATTATGAAAAATTACAAAATTATAATAGAATTCGGCTATGGCAAAAGAAAAGATTAGCAGGGAAGAGGGTGAGGGAAAAACTGTTGTTACTTTTCCAATACCTGGAGAAGTCGCCTCCGTAGCGGAAAATTTGGAAAAAAATGGTTTTGAAGCGCATCTCATAGGCGGATGCGTTCGAGATTTAATCATCGGCCGAAAACCCAAGGATTGGGATATAACGACAAATGCAAACCCTGATCAAATAATGGGTATTTTCCCAAACACTTTCTACGAAAACGATTACGGCACAGTGGGAATCGTGAACGAAAAAACCGAGGACGAAACACTTAAAGTGGTTGAAGTGACGCCGTACAGAAAGGAAGAAAAGTATTCCGATAGCCGAAGACCGGATTCAGTCGAGTTTGGGGCGAACCTTGAAGAAGATTTAAAAAGAAGAGATTTTTCCATAAACGCCATAGGACTTAAAATAATCGGTTCCGAACCCAAAAAAGGCTTATATAGAGCCACTATTTTAGATATTTTCGGCGGAATTAAGGACTTAAAACAGGGGACTATCAAAGCCGTAGGTGAACCTTTAAAAAGATTCTCTGAGGACGCTCTAAGGATAATTCGAGCGGTTAGAATTGCTTCTGAAATCGGTTTCCAAATAGAAAAAGAAACAGAAAAAGCGATAAGCGTCGCCGCCCCGCTTCTCAAAAAAATCGCCGCCGAAAGAATAAGGGACGAATTTATAAGAATAGTGATGTCAGATAATCCAATGATGGGGTTCAATCTCTGTCGAAAACTTGGATTAACAAAATACATCGTCCCAGAACTGGAAGAAGGAATAGGTGTGGATCAAAATCAGGCTCATTCTTACGATGTTTGGGAACACACCATGCGTTCCCTTCAGCACGGAGCTGAAA
>CAZFCM010000064.1:0-2791 GCA_964517725.1 uncultured Candidatus Saccharibacteria bacterium
GTGGCCATTCAACCCCGCCCTAAAGGGACGGGGTCTTCTGGCCACTTCCAATAAATTATTTATCTCAAAAATACTTCTTCTATAACGACATCTTCTTTTGGCGCATCCCGTTCGTCTTTTGCTACCATACTTATATTGTCAGCCACTTCAATTCCGCTCATAACTTTGGCAAAAATCGTATGCTTACCCTGAAGCCAGGGCGTAGCGCTTGCCGTTACGATAAAAAATTGACTGCCATTGGTATTCGGTCCGGCATTAGCCATTGCCACTACTCCTCTTTCCATTTTTTCATCATTTATCTCGTCTTTAAAACGATAGCCTGGACCGCCCATGCCCCAAGAAAGGCGATCTCCGCTTTTCGAATTCGGATCCCCGCCTTGAATCATAAAATCTTTTATGACGCGATGAAATTTTGTTCCGTTGTAAAAACCCTCTTCGGCCAATTTTATGAAATTCTGAACCGTCTCGGGTGCCTTGCTCCCAAGAAAATCAATTTGTATATTGCCAAGATTGGTCTTTATTATCGCTCCTGAATATTGAGAATTAGAGCGTTTAGCCGCATTTCTAACCAAAGCTTCCCTATTGTAGACGCTTCTATTGCCAAGATACGCTATCAAACCAAAAACAACGATTAAACCAGCCACGACCGAAAAAAACTCTCTATGTTTTGTCCAAAATTCCATTTTTATTTATCTTATAAACTAATAATAAATTAACGATAAAACTTTCTGAGTAATTGTTTTATTCTTGCTCCGCCCCGCCTAAACAAAGAAATCTTTTTTCCTTTGAAAGAACGGAGGGCGTCGGCCATTTCGTCTTTCATCTCATCGATCGCCGAATTCAAATCGTCTTTCTCCGCTTCGGTTCGAAAATGTCGACCGTCCATTGTTAAATTAAGTTCCGCTCGAAAGATATCTCCTGACTGATGATGACTGGTTGTTCGGCCAAGCTCAACCTCGGCCAAAACGGCAGAATTTGAGAAATCAGTAATTTTTCCTAGACTCTCCAATCTTTTCTCCAGATATTTTTCGATATCCGGATTTAAGATTATTCCCGTCGCTTTTATTTTTATCTGCATTTTTATCTTCAAAACATCTGATAAAAAACGTAACTCTATTCTACCTCAATTATCTTTGATCGGGAAAGGTGGCCACTGGTTATCCTAACTTTTTTGACAGCCAGTTTTTCGCGGATCAACGAAATTAGTTTTTTATTAGCCAAACCGCCACGAGCCGGTTCTATTAGATAAACTTCAAAAGTGTCGCCATTTATTTTTAAAAATTCCTCCTTGGGCGAATCAGGAAAAACTTTTGCTTTGATAAACATATTAAATTTCAAAAAGTCCGCTGGCCGGCGCTTTACCGGAAACTATCTCGGAAATTTTGATAAAAATAGGAATTTCACCCTCAAAGCCGGAGAATCTGGTCGGTAAAGCGCCGGCCGCGGCCCAGCCTTCCCCAAGAGAATCGGCTTGGCCTTTATCTGCAATCTCCTCGCCAGAAATTCTGTTTCTAGAATTGGGGCTCTTTGCCGTCGCCCAAAAATCACCCGCACCAGCCGGGCCATAAGCCAATTTTGGATCACTGTTCATCTTGCCAAGAATTTTTTCCATTTCCAACACAACCCGCCGGCCATAATTTTCCAAAAAACCTGTGTCCCTCTTTTTTTTCGCTATTCCATAACCAATAACATAGACATTTTTTAAAACACCAAGCAAAGAAACGCCGAAAAAATCCGGTGTCGATTGATAGTTTATGCCGGATATGGCAAAAATTCGTGAAAAAATCTCTTCCGATCGCTTTCCTGAATAACCAACGACTACAGAGGCCCCCTCTCCGCCAGATACATCCTCGGATACCATTGGCCCGCCAAAAACTGCATAATCTCCATTTCCGCCATCCAATTCAATCCTTAAAATTTCGGCCGTAATCCGACCTTCTTCATCAACTCCTTTTGAAAAACTTCCTATCGGCGGGACAAAATCGCCTTCTCCCGCGATTTTTGCAATTTCAGCGTTAGCTTTTGTCGGAGCACAAATGAAAACCGCCTCAGTTCCAAGAACCGTCTCGGCCACACCGTTCTCACTCCCAGCAATTTTATGTTTATCAAAAAAACGGACTTCTATTCCTGCCCTATCAAAACGCTCTTTTAAAGCAGTCCCTAGATCGCCCATGCCTATAATCGCAACTTTCACAAAAAAAATTATAGCAAAAAACTCCAAAACACTCCACGTCCGACAGTCTAACCAGACAAAAAAACAAAAGACTATCTAAGGGTCACTTTTTTGCCTTGCCTCCGGCGATGTTTTTTGACGGCCTGTTTTCTCTTTTTGTTCATAATTCGATAAAATTCTACCTTAAAACTTTTTATTCTTCAATCGAACCGAGAGATCCCCTTAATTTTTCCGCTTCCAATATCCGCTTAACAGCTATCTTATAAGAAGCCACCCTCATTGTATCTCCGTTCATCGCTTCATATACCGCATCAAAAGCTTTCTCTATTTTTTCTTTCAATAAATCATTTACCTTATCTCGACTCCAGTAAAAATTTTCGGAATTTTGAGCCCATTCAAAATAACTGACTATCACTCCGCCGGAATTGGCCAGGATATCGGGCACAACCACAATTTTTCTCTTTCGTAAAATTTCATCGGCTTCCTCGGTTATCGGCGCATTGGCCATTTCAAGAATTATTTTTGCCTTCACGCGAGGAGCGTTTTCCGAAGTTATTTGTTTGGACAAAGCAGCCGGAATAAGAATATCAACCGGAAGCTCCAACAGTTCGTTATTTT
>CAZFCM010000065.1:0-2764 GCA_964517725.1 uncultured Candidatus Saccharibacteria bacterium
CGAATGAAAAAGACAGATTAATGGTCAGACTCAGGTATCGTCAGCCTCTCCAAAAAGCACGGTTTGACAAAAACAAAACCAGCGTTGTTTTTAGAAGTCCACAAATTTTTGCTCCCGGCCAATCGGCGGTTTTTTACCGTGGTGATTTTTGTCTCGGTGGCGGAGTCATAAGTTCCTGATCTTCTGTTTTCGGGTTATAATTCATTTATGAGAAGCGAATTTTATGTTGCTAAGGCTAATGGGACTAGGGAGCTTTTTGATCAAAAAAAACTTGAGAGATCTTTGATTAATGCTGGCGCATCACCTAATGTGGCTGGTCATATTTCGGACCATATTACCCGGGAACTTGAAGACGGAATGCCGACCTCAATGATTTTCGATCATGCTTTTTTCTTGCTCGATCGAATGGAAAAACCGGCGTCGGCTCGTTATTCTTTAAAACGCGCTTTAGCCGAACTCGGACCTTCCGGTTTCCCTTTTGAAAAATTTATAGCCGAAGTCTTTCGGGCAAGGGGATTTCATGTGGAGACGAATCAATTTATAAAAGGATCTTGCGCTGAACACGAAGTTGATTTGGTGGCCTGGAATGAAAACAAACTTGTTATGGCCGAAGCAAAATTTCATAATGAGATCGGGTTAAAATCCGATCTCAAAGTCGCCCTTTATGTCAAAGCGCGTTTTGACGATCTAAAGGGCAAAGAGTTTTTCTATGGCAGGAAAAGAAAATTGGATGAAGGTTGGCTTATTACCAATACAAAATTTACCGAGAAGGCCATTGGATATGCCGGTTGCGCCGGACTTCGGCTTATTGGTTGGAATTTTCCCCGTCAAGGCAATTTACATGACGCTATAGAAGATGTGGGACTTCACCCTGTTACCTCTTTAAGCTCCTTGAGTTCAGCTGAGAAGAAGATGGCTATAGAAGCCGGGGTTATTCTTTGTCGCGATATTCGCAACGAAGCTCTTTTGCATAGCCTGGGAATTTCGCGGGATAAAGTTTCAAAGATTATGGAAGAATCTGAAATAATATGCGCGACTGAGCGGAAGAAAGATAGATTTGTGAATTAGCCGAAATATTTTCCAGGTTATGTATAAAAATTTTCGAAAAAAAACTTTTATTCCCGACTCTAGTGAGCCGTTCAAAATATCTCGTAGCAAGATAGATATGTTCACTGAATGTCCGCGATGTTTTTATTTGGACCAAAGGCTCGGTGTTTCCCGCCCATCCATTCCAGCTTTTACTCTAAACAGCGCTGTAGACCATCTGTTGAAAAAGGAATTTGATATACATCGGGCTGAAGGGACCGCTCATCCGCTTATGAAAGCTTACAAACTGGAAGCGATTCCTTTCGAACATGAAAAGATGGAAGAGTGGAGGCATAATTTTACCGGCGTCAGGTACATAGATGGCGCTACCAACCTTTTAGTTTTTGGCGCGGTTGACGACATTTGGTTTAATTTAAACACTCACGAGCTCCATGTGGTTGATTACAAAGCAACCGCCAAAGATTCGGAGGTTAAAGAGCTTGAAAATACGCGTTGGCACAACCAATATCGTCGGCAGATGGAAGTTTACCAATGGCTTTTGCGGAAGAACGGTTTCAAAGTTTCTGACATAGGGTATTTTGTTTATGTAAATGGTCGGCGAGACAGGGAGGCTTTTGATGCCAAGCTGGAATTTGATGTTAATTTAATAGCTTACAAAGGCGATGACAACTGGGTTTCGGAAATTTTGCCTAAAATAAAAAAGTGTTTAGCTTCCGCGGATATTCCGGAATCTGGCAAAGATTGCGAATATTGCCCTTACCGCGAATCTGCCGGTCGGGCTTTTCGGGAAGCGATTTTTAATAGTAGGGAAGAGAAAGTGGTTGGTCGGAAAACAAGAAAAATAAAAATCGGTGGAAAAAATGAGGAAACCGAAAAAGAAAACGGCCTCGAAACTGGCAGTTTGTTTTGAGTATAAATAATTAAGGGATAAATTAAATTTACAAAGAATATCTTTGGCTTTGAGGTTTAAACAGTGATGATATAATAAAAGCGTGACTTTTGAGGAATATCAAAAAAAATCCCGAAAGACCGCTCTTTATCCGGATGTCGGTGGAAATTTTATTTATCCGACATTGGGTCTTGCTGGCGAGGCCGGAGAAGTGGCAGAAAAGATAAAAAAAGTTATCCGTGACGATGGTGGGGAGATTTTACCGGAAAAAAAGAAGGAATTGGAAAAAGAACTAGGCGATGTTCTTTGGTATTTATCTCAATTAACTACGGAAATCGGTTTATCTCTTGAAGAGGTTGCCGAAAAAAATATAGAAAAACTTTACTCTCGTCTTGATCGTGGAAAAATTAAGGGAAGCGGGGATAATAGATAGCTTTCATGTGGATTTTTTATGCGACACTTTCTGCTGTTTTTGCCGCCGCGGTGGCAATTTTGGGTAAGCTTGGTTTGAAAGGTCTCGACTCTACGCTGGCGACAACTATAAGATCGGTAATAATGGCCGGTTTTTTAGTCGCTGTTTCAGCTTTACTCGGAAAGTTGTCGGGGATCTCGATTGCGATGTTTTCCGGCAAGCAATGGGCGTTTATCGCCGGAAGTGGCATTGCCGGCGCTTTATCCTGGCTTTTTTATTTTTTTGCTTTGCAAAACGGCGACGCCGGATCAGTTTCAGCCATAGATCGGCTTAGTCTCGTTTTTGTGGTTTTTTTGGCAGCAATTTTTTTAGGAGAAAATTTAACTTGGAAAGTCGGGTTTGGCGCGGCTCTTATG
>CAZFCM010000066.1:0-2666 GCA_964517725.1 uncultured Candidatus Saccharibacteria bacterium
TTTCAAAATAAAAAATCCCGGCCACCGGATGGTGGTTCAGGGTTAATGGCCGATTAGTGCGTCTTGCGCACTAGGGGTTTGCCGATCCCTCAAAAATGGCATGACACCGGAAAGACGGTAGCGGAGCCTTCCGCTTTAAAAAGGCGAGCCAAAGAACGGAATGGAACAAAGGATGCTAATTAAAAAAACCGCCCTTTTGGGCGGTTTTGACTTTTCTAGATTTTAGTTATATTATTTTAGAGGTGTGGTTCTTCAAAGCAATCATATGAAAAACCAAGTCTTAAACAACGTTCGGGTGCCGACTGTTCCGGAATTTGAACTAGGCAAACAAAGCGTGGTGGCGCCGATGAAAATCAAACGTCTCGGCAGGCGAGTCGGGAGATCTTTTTTTAGTCTGGACGGGTTCTTTTTGGTGGCTTGTTTGGGCGGGTGTGTTTATGTCATATCCAGACTGATGGAGATTCTTTTCAGTGCAAATCATTAAGAAAATAGGGAAAACTCCAAGCTCCGATTTGCATCGGAGCTTTGATTTTAAATCAATTTTTTGATAAATTGCTCGGTAATAATAAGAATATGCGCGTGTAGCTCAGGTGGTTAGAGCGCGTCACTGATAATGACGAGGTCCCAAGTTCGAGTCTTGGCACGCGCACAAAATTTATTCAGGTGGTTACCAGATCGTATCGAATCGGACTTTCCGTTTCAGGCGGGAAGTGTGTCGCCACTTAAGTTCCATTCTGGTGGGCGAGGAGGGACTTGAACCCTCAAGCCTTTCGGCATACGCTCCTGAAGCGTATGTGTTTGCCAATTTCACCACTCGCCCTTTTTGTTTTGTTTATCTAGAATACGATTTTTTAAGCAAAAGACAAGATTTGCAATTGATATTTTATCGGAGTAATGTTTTCGAGGAAAGCGAAAGAGATTATATATGAAAAACTGGTGGCTTGGCATGAGAGAAGCACTGTCTGTTTGTTTTTCTGTAGCCTTGGTTCTTTTTCTGATTTTTTTCGATTCGATCAAGGATTTTTTTAGTTTTTACCTTGGTCGGCCGCCCCGTTAATGGGCGGTTTTTTTAATATCAGTATTGCAAGTTGGTACTTTATTCGAAATTTTTATAACACTTTTTTCTGAAGTCGTTGCGAAGATCATGATACATAAGTGTTGCATTTCGAAGTTGAATGCAACTTACGAATGATTTGACAAAGTTTTTTGATTGTGATAGTGTTGAAAATGGAAAACGGCTCTTTGTCACAAAAAGGAGTGCCAGAAAACCGTTGAAATTCAAGTCAGTCAAGCCAAAAAAGGGGATGAATTTTTCCCTGGAAAGGCTAAAAATGAAAAAGATCGAAGTGACGCAGTTGAGGGGTCAAAATGGGGGGATAATGTTTGGTCAGGAAGAAGTAGCGCCCGGCCAGTTTAGAGTCAACGAAATTCTAGTCCATCAAGGACCTCATTTTGATGAGGCGGTGGCGGTGATGATCATTCGTCAGATTGGAGACGATTTCTTTCCTGGCGTCGACGAAGCCAGTGTGTCATTCATTCCTCATGGCTCAATTTCGAGCTATGAAGAGTTGAAGAAAGGCAGGCTCCTCGTCGGAGTTGGTGATAGTCCGTTTAACGAACACGAAACAGAGGGGAGAGGGGAGGTAGTCAACCATTGCGCCGCATCTCTTGTGGCGCATCTCTTGGCAACAGGGATCGATACGAGGTGTCTAGGAAGGTTAGTTGAAGATACCCGGCGAGAGGACTTGTCGCCCAATGGATCAGTTGGGCATGTCGCCT
Source organism: uncultured Candidatus Saccharibacteria bacterium (assembly GCA_964517725.1). Taxonomy (GTDB): domain Bacteria; phylum Patescibacteriota; class Minisyncoccia; order Phycocordibacterales; family 2-02-FULL-43-11; genus 2-02-FULL-43-11. The sequence goes on from CAZFCM010000066.1 coordinate 1,780, forward strand.
CAGTGATGAAGGCCATGCTTGAGACGGGTGGGACAGACCAAGATGTTCTCAATTTTGGTATTAAGGCGGCAGAAGCCGTCTATCTGTCGGCTGTGGATTTCCACGAGTCGGCAAACCAGGGGTTTGAAGAAAGTGTCAAAGCTCATCGGATCGGTAATATCCGAGTCGCGGTCATTCCGTTTCTTGAACCCGCTTACACCAGAAAGGCTTTTGCCAAAAAGTTTGATCTGGTTGTGGCTTTTGGAGCCACGGGGAATGTCTTTGTTGGCGTCAGAAGAGGGGGTAACGTCTTACTTGGCACTTTGTGGGAGATATTCCGTTTCTTGGTCATTGGGGATATGGAAGGAAGAGGGATGAGAGTGCCGGAAGATTATAAGAGAGTCGGCGCAGAGTTACCGGCTCAATCAGGTTCTTTGTACTTGTTTGAGAAAGCAAGTTGCATCCTGAACAAGGAAGGGAACGAGCCGATTGCTCTGAACAAGGGGCAGGTTTTACAGAGAGTGAACTTTGCCCTTCGGAATCAGCCCCAGCAGGGGGAACGTTTTGGCCGATATAAGAAGTCTGAGATTTGTTCAAATCCTTCAAGGGAATTAAGTGAGGAGTTGGGGGAGATTTTTAGGAAAGACAACTAGTTTTTCGAGGGGTGCGAGCTTAGGCTCGCGCCCCCTTTTTATTTTTGCTACTATGATTTTATGAATAAGACTCAAAATTGGCCGAATTTTTTTCGGGGCAAGAAAATAACCCAAATGGGACTCGGGCTTCTTGGGCGCGGGGTAGGTGACGCTGAATTTTTACTTAGATGTGGAGCAGAATTGTTGATAACAGATTTGAAATCAGAAAAAGAACTTGTTGTTTCTATAGCCCGCTTAAAATCTGCACTTGGACAT
>CAZFCM010000067.1:0-2304 GCA_964517725.1 uncultured Candidatus Saccharibacteria bacterium
CCAATACCTCGCCGAGGTAATCCGAGGGAACGGTTTACCGCGAGGATGGGACGGGCGGAAAACTTTATTGGAAGTGGCCAGAAGACCCCGTCCCTTTGGGGCGGGGATGAATAGCCATATAATAACCTGGGCGAGCAGAGCTCGCTTTTATCCAAAAAGCCCCGACGCTTCGCAAAATACTTATTGATTTTTGTCACGAGGCATAAAATATAAAAAATTCTTTTTAAAAAGGCCAAAAAGGAGTTTTTTAGAGCCGAAAATCATTGTTTTTACAAAGTCGGAGTAGACAGCTTCTAGGACTTATTTTGTAAAACGAAAAATAGACGGAAATCCACTTTTCGGACGTTGAGCCAAGAGTTAAAATGTACCAGCGAAAAAAAATTTTTAAAAATAACAGAAAACAAAATGCCTAAGAACCAGAAAAAGGAAAACAAAGTCGAAAACAAATTTTCCAATCTCGTTAAAATTGTCCAGAAGCGTGACGGTTCGATTGTTCCTTTTGATATGGCAAGAATAAAAGTCGCTATTTATAAAGCGATGGTTCAAACAGGCGAAGGCACGGAAGACGAAGCCCTTTTGGTGGCTAATAAAGTTTTAGCCGAGTTGGTAAAGATCGCAAAACATCACAAAAATTTTGTGCCGACTGTGGAAGGTATTCAAGATACCGTGGAGAATCAGCTTATTTTGAGCGATTATGTTAAAACCGCTAAGGCTTATATTCTTTACCGAGAAAAAAGGGCCAAACTTCGCGAGAAAGGATTGATGGTGCCGGAAAGAGTAAAGAAGTTGGCATCTGATAGCAAGAAATATTTTCGAAACTCGCTTGGAGAATTTATTTATTATCGATCTTATTCTAGATGGATTGCGGAAGAAGGCCGGCGGGAAACTTGGATAGAGACAGCGGATAGATATATTTCTTTCATGAAAGAAAATTTGGGCAAGAAGTTGAAGGATTCGGAGTATAAAGAAATCAGAGAGGGAATACTCAATATGGAAGCGATGCCTTCAATGAGATTGCTCCAGTTTTCCGGCAAGGCAGCCAAGACGACCAATGTTTGTGCTTATAACTGTTCTTATATCGCTCCCGAATCTTTTCGAGATATAGCGGAAATAATGTATGTTTCTATGTGTGGCACGGGAGCTGGTTGGAGCGTTGAGAGCCAGAATGTTCAGAAATTACCGCAGATAAGAATGCAGACGGGTAAAAAAATGCCGGTTCACTCAATTGGTGACAGTAAAGAGGGGTGGTGTGAAGCATTTGTTCTTGGTATGGAAACTTGGGCCTCAGGCGGGGATGTAGATTTTGATTACACAAAGATCCGTCCAGCTGGCGCTCGGCTTTCAATTATGGGCGGAAAAGCTTCAGGGCCGGAGCCTCTTCGGCGACTCTTGGATTTTACGAGGCAAAAAATGTTAGACAAGCAAGGCAGGAGACTGTCGAATCTCGATGTTCACGATATTATCTGTATGGTTGGGGATTGCGTTGTTTCGGGCGGAGTTCGACGGAGCGCGATGATATCCCTCTCTGATTTAGATGATGAACAGATTCGAGACTCTAAGAAAGGACAATTTTATTTAAGTGAGCCACAAAGAATGTTGGCCAACAATTCAGCTGTTTACATAGAAAAGCCTTCCAATGTGGAGTTTCTTAATGAATGGACGGCCCTTATGAATTCCGGTTCTGGTGAGCGGGGAATATTCAATCGAGGTTCTTTAGTTAAACAATTGCCGGAGCGCAGAATTAAAGCCCTTAGAGAATTTATGGACGCGAGCGGAACCAAAATAACCGGTTCGATTGGCACTAACCCGTGCGGGGAAATAATTCTTCAGTCAAAACAATTTTGTAATCTTTCCGAAGTGGTCGCGAGAAAAGAAGACGATATAGAATCTCTTTTGAGAAAAGTCCGATTAGCGACGATTCTTGGCACCTATCAATCTTCGCTTACCAACTTTCCTTATCTATCCAAAGAGTGGAGAGAAAACTGTGAAAAGGAACGTTTGCTCGGCGTCTCTATAACTGGTCAATGGGACAGTCCGGAAGTTAGAAAACCGGAGATTTTAAAGAAATTAAGATTAGAAGCAATAAGAATAAATAAAATTTATGCCAAACGTTTTGGTATAAATGAATCTACAGCCATAACTTGTGTTAAGCCTTCAGGCACGTTATCTCAGATGGTCGATTGTTCTTCCGGTATGCACGCTAGGCATTCTCCTTTCTATATCAGGCGGGTTCGGATAGGGGCGACCGATTCCTTATTTAAAATGCTCAGAGATCAGGGTGTTCCTTTTCATCCGGAGGTTGGT
>CAZFCM010000067.1:2314-2584 GCA_964517725.1 uncultured Candidatus Saccharibacteria bacterium
GTTGGTCAGTCTTCTTCAAGCGCGACCACTTTCGTTTTGGAATTTCCAGTCAAAGCTCCGGGGGGTTCGGTTTATCGGGATGATATTTCTGCCTTGGATCAGCTTGAGTATTGGAAAAACGTCAAGACTAATTATACGGAGCACAATCCTTCGGTTACTGTTTCGGTCGGGGATGATGAATGGATTGCAGTAGCTAATTGGCTTTATAATAATTGGGAGATAATCGGCGGGCTTTCATTTTTGCCTAGAGAGAAGCATGTTTATAAATTG
>CAZFCM010000068.1:0-2572 GCA_964517725.1 uncultured Candidatus Saccharibacteria bacterium
CAAATGGCCAACATTTATGAATAAACGCTTGCGTTTAGCAAAAAAACTTTTGGCTGACGATGGCGTTATGTTTGTGTCTATCGATGATAATGAGTTGGCACAATTAAAACTTATTTGCGAAGAAATTTTTGGTGAGGACAATGTAGAAGTTATGGTTTGGAGAAAAGTTGGCGAAGGTGATGCAGGCGCCGGTCGTATGAAAATCACATATCGCTTCCGTATAGAACACGAATATGTGGTCGTCTGCTATGTAAATAAAGAAATCGTAAGGTTTAACAAGACACTTGAAATTCCCAATTTTAAGAATGAATACAAAAATCCTGATAACGATCCTCGCGGTCCTTATAAAGCGGGAAATATGTCGAAAAGTGAGGATAAATCAAACGAAGGCGGAAAAAATTATTACACAGTAAAATCACCCTCCGGGAAATCGTTTACACGCCAGTGGCATTTCGATAAAGAAACATTCGATATCTTGAATAAAGATAAAAGGATATATTGGGGAAAAAAGGGAGAATCCGTTCCTTCTATTAAAATCTTTGTAAATGAATTAAGACCAACAACGCCGATCTCTTTATTGCTCGAGAAAGGCTCGGCAACAAGTGCGAATAAATTATTGGAAGACATGTTCTCGGGTCGAGTTTTCGATAATCCAAAACCTATGGAGTTGATACGCTATTTGTTAGAAATATCCACTCGTTATAATAGTACAATTCTTGATTTTTTTGCTGGTACAGGTACTACTGGCCATGCGGTTCTAGACCTAAATGACAAATTGGAAAATAGTCAAAGAAATTTTATCATCTGTACAAATGATGATGAACTAGATCATAATGGCGGAAAGAAATCGCATAAAATTTGTTCAGATGTTTGTTACCCGCGCATAAAAAATGTCATAGAAGGATATAACGGAAACAAGGCATTAAAAGGAAATCTAAGATACTTCAAAACTGCTTTCGTCAAAAATTCCATAAGCCGAGATGATTTGAAAATGAGGATTACTCGCGAATGCACGGAAATGTTATGTTTGCGAGAAGGAATATTTGACGAAGTGATAGCTAAGCCGGATTTTCATATCTTTGAGCAAAACGGTAGAGTAATGGGTGTGTATTATGCACTGGAGCGCGAGGGGTTGCAGAGTTTAAAAAAAGAATTGGATAAAATGAAAGGCGAAAAGATTTTGTATTGCTTCACCCTTGATCCTTTGGGATTGGACAAAGAGGACTTTGTCGATTGGAAAGGTGTGAGTTTAGAGCCAATCCCGCAAAAAATATTAGACATTTACGAGCAAATTTATGAATATTAATCTTAAAACATATCAGGAAAAAGCGGTTGGCGAACTTATCGCCACTTTCAAAACACTTCTCACAAAAGAGGAGCAAAAGAAAGTTTGTGTTTTTCAAGCGCCGACTGGAAGCGGGAAAACCTTGATGACCGCAAAATTTATTGAGGAACTTATCCGTGAAGTGCCGGAGACGGACTTGTGTTTTGTTTGGATAAGTATTGGCAAGGGCGAACTTCATTTGCAAAGCAAGCACGCTTTAGAGCGGATTTTTGGCGGAGCGCCGAGAGTGTCGCTCGTGGAAGAAGAATTTTCGGGCGGGCGCGAGAGGATTGTTCGCAATGAGGTTGTGGTAGTGAACTGGGAAAAATTGCGAAGCAAGGAGCGAGAAACTGGGGATTGGAAAAATATTTTGATGAAAGACGGCGAAAAACTGAACTTCCGCGATGTTTTGGCAAAAACCCGAGAACAGCGCAAGGTTATTATGATTATTGATGAAAGCCATATTGGAGCGACCGCCGAGCGAACAAATGAATTGCGAGATGAGATAAACGCTGATGTGATTTTGGAAATGAGCGCCACGCCAAAAATCAAACCTGATCCGCGCGACTTGGCGCGTGGGACGGCTGGCTATGTTTTTGTAGAGCCGAAAGATGTGATTGATGAGGGAATGATTAAAAAAGAACTCATCATCAACGAAAAAATTGACAAGATAACTGACAATGAGGCAGATTCGCAAGAAGTAGTTTTGCAAACAGCATACAAAAAACGCTTGGAGCTAAAAAAACTTTTTGAAGCCGAAAAATCAAACATCAATCCGCTTGTTTTGGTGCAAATACCAACGGCGGAAGCGGGCGAAGATAAAATAAAAGCTGTCAAAAAGTTTTTAGCCGACAAAGGCATAACCGAACGAAAAGACGGACAAGGCAACGGCAAGCTTGCTATTTGGCTATCCGAGCAGAAATCAGAAACGCTTGATTGGGTGGCAGAGCCGGACAATGAAATTGAATTTTTGATTTTCAAACAAGCCATTGATACTGGTTGGGATTGTCCTCGTGCTCATATTCTCGTTAAATTCCGAGAATCGCACAGCGAAACTTTTGAAATCCAAACCGTCGGGCGTATCTTGCGTATGCCGGAGCAAAAACATTACGTCAGTGAGGAATTGAATCGCGGATATATCTATACCAATGTCCAAAGCATTATCGTTAAAAAAGAAGAATACAATCCGAACATCATCAAACACCTCAAAGCGACACGAAAAGATGTTTATAAACCGATTAAACTGAT
>CAZFCM010000069.1:0-804 GCA_964517725.1 uncultured Candidatus Saccharibacteria bacterium
CGCTCTTTTAGGCGATGCTTTGTTGCATTTGATACCGGAAATATTATTGGAGGAAGGTATGTCAGGTTTTTCTTTCGGGCTGGCTACTTTTTCGGGATTTGTAATTTTCTTTGCTTTGGAAAAGTTTTTGCGCTGGAGACATTCGCACGGTATTGATGAAGAATGTGAAGAGAAAGCGATTGAGCATAATCACGAAGTTAAGCCTGTTGGTTTTATGATTCTTGTGGCAGACGGTGCCCATAATTTGATAGATGGAGTGATAATCGGAGCGAGTTTTATAGCGGGCGGGGTTGAAATTGGACTGGCGACAGTCGTCGCGGTCGCCTTGCACGAAATTCCTCAGGAAATAGGAGATTTCGGTCTTTTAATCCATTCTGGATTTTCACGGGCTAGGGCTTTGATTTGGAACTTTGTTTCCGCTCTCTTTGCCTTTTTGGGCGCTGTCCTAGTTTTTTTGGTCGGAGATTCAATTCACGGAGCCGTTCCTTTTATGTTGGCTTTTGCCGTTGGTAGTTTTATCTATATAGCTGCCAGTGATCTCGTTCCTGAATTGCATGAGACAAAAAATCCGAAACATTCGGTGGCTCAATTTTTTTCGATGATGCTTGGATTTGGAGCAATGGCTCTTCTGTTGTTTCTCGAATAATTTGAAAATTTGTTTGTAAACGGGTTCAGTTTGATTTTTTAAAACGGCAAGGTGTGGGTCAGGGCGTTTTTTTTGTCCTCTTTTTCCCAAAGGGAAGTGTCTAGTTTTATTTTTTTCAATTCTTTACCGTCTCGGTATTTTAGGTGTCCATTTTCTAA
>CAZFCM010000069.1:814-2526 GCA_964517725.1 uncultured Candidatus Saccharibacteria bacterium
TAAAGCGTAATCGTATATCTCTTTTGTTATTTTTACATCATCAAGACAGTATTTTTTTACCTTTTCCACCTCGTTATTTTTCCACCATTTGGTCGCCTCGAGACCGTTGCCCGATTTTCTTATACCTAGGGTAGCTTCTGCCAAAGTATCAAGTTTTATTCTATGGCCGAGTGAATTTTTTACTTCTTTGAGGATGTCCAGACTTTTAATCTTTTTCAAATCTCCGGGGTAATATTTGTCCAAAAGAGGAATATCAAAATGGTCTGAATTGAAACCGATTAGCAAATCGGCCTTTTCCATTATTGGCCAGAGTTTCGGCAGTTCTTCTTCAGTAAAACAGCCGTATTCGTTTTTTACTGAATCAAAAATACAAACTACAGCCAAGTCGAGCATGACCGGGTCGGTTGAACCGACGTCGGAAAAAATATTTTTTGTTTCTATATCGAAAATCAGCTTTTTAAACATTTTCAGACATTTTTAAGAATTCGGCGATTTTTTCTTCTTTCATTTCCGTTTCTTTTCCAGAAGAGAGCTCTTTGATTTTTAGGAGGCCACTTTCCAATTCGTTTTTTCCGACACAGACGATGAAAGGAATTTTTTTTCTGTCGGCATCTTTTATCTGGTCTCCGATTTTTCTTCCGGATATGTCCATCAGAACATTTATGCCTTTTTCTCTGATTTTTTGGGCAATTTCGTTGGCATACGGTCTGCTTTCTTGGTCGAATACGCAAATTGCCATCCTGGCCGGATTTTTATAAACAGGCAAGAGGTTACGCAGTTCCAAAGAGTCTTTTAGTGTTACATCGCCTACGCCGAAGCCGACTGCCGGCAGGGGATCGGCGTCAAAAATCGAAAGAAGATTGTCATAACGTCCGCCACCAAAAATGGAACGTTTGTTTTCAGGCCGAGTGTCAAAAATTTCAAAAACCATTCCGGTATAATAATCAAAACCACGCATCAGCGACTGATTAAATCGGACATTTCTTATGCCGAGTTTATCAAGAGAAGAAATGATTTCTCTTATTTCATTCAAAGCTTTTTCCAAGACGTCATTTTTTGGCAGGCGTGAGGCAAATTCCTCAAAATTTCGGGAATTGAGCAAGGTGATAAGCGGGACACTTTTTTCTCCTAATTCCATGGAAAGAGCTTCGGCAAAAGCCTCGGATTCCATTTTTTCTTTTTTATCCAGAATTTTTGAGATTGATTTTAATTTGTCGCTTTGGAGCCCCAAATAATCTTTCAGGATGTAGCTTGTTATTTTTCGGCTGTTTAATTTTATTTCGAAATCTTTTTCAGAAAGTCCGAGCGAGCGTAAGAGTTCATAAGAAATCTCGATTATTTCGGTATCCGCTTCTACCCCAGCTACGCCGAAAATGTCACAATTTAACTGCCAATGCTCACGCAAACGGCCTTTTTGGGGCTGTTCGTAACGGAATAGATTTGGTATGGAAAACCAACGGATAGGGAAGGCGAGTTCTCTTCTTTTGCTGGCGATCATTCTTGCTATAGTGGGGGTCATTTCGGGTCGAAGAGTGATTTCTCTTTGCCCTCGATCGGTAAAAGTATAAGTCTGCTCGTTGACTATTTCTTCGCTAGTTTTTCCTTTGTATAGGTCGGCCGGTTCTAGTACGGATGCGTTATATTCTTCGTAGCCGAATTTTTCGGCCGTTTCCCGCATTTTGCCGGTAATAAATTTAAAAACCCGCATTTCT
>CAZFCM010000070.1:0-2516 GCA_964517725.1 uncultured Candidatus Saccharibacteria bacterium
AAAGCGACTTTCAAAGTTAACAATAAGACGACCACTGCTCAAAAAGCGAAAGTGTCTTATGAGCTATATTCTTGGGACGGGTTGGATCAAAAAAATTTCGTTAGAGCCGGAGAGGAGGAGATAGTCATTGAAAAAAATTCTTCAAAGGATTTAAGTTTCTATTCGTCTGACTCTGAAAAACCGGTTTATTTTTTGGTTGTCACTTTAAAAAACGAAGATGAAAAATCAATTCTGAATATCCGTTTTTCAAGAAAAGGAGTAGATTGGCCACGGCTTAATTTTATCGGTGCCGACAATTATCCTCTTAAGGCGGGATCAGACAACAATATTTTTGCTTGTATCCATAATGCCAACACGAATGATGCTGAAGAAGGCAAACTTGTTTTATCGGTATTAAATGCGAGAGGAAAAGAGCTTTTTAGTCGTTCATATTCTGGCAAAGTGACAAGCGCGGTGATGGGATTTGCCGGACAAATCGATCTTTCTAAGGATGTCTCTGATTACTCGGTTAAAGCCGAACTTTTTTCTGGTGACAAATTGGTGGATTCCGCGTTGATGAAATATTCTTGCCGGGAGTTGGACCCGAATTTGTGTGATCGAGGTTGGGCTGATTTTTTGGAAAATAATCAGGCAATTTTGATTCCTGTTTTTACCGCAATTATTCTGATTGCCGGTGTGGTTCTTTTCTTGCGTCGAAAAAAGAGTTCGGAGTCAAACCCTTCCGTTCAATCGGATGTTGTTTCTAACACGATGAAATTGCTAATTCTAATTTCTGCTTTCGGCTCTTTTATTTCCATCGGTTTTGCGCCGACTATGGTGCGAGGCGCGCTTGACTTGAATGCGACCACTGCGGTGAATCTCTCATTTTCTATCGCGCCGTCTTTGGAGGTAAATGGCAATAAAACCGAGCAGGCTATTAACGCAGGAATTTTAGGAATTGATTTTGGAGCAGTTTGGGGGGCAAAGTGTGCTGATGGTGTCACTTTTACTCCAACTAAGGTTGGAAGTGAATTTTTTTGCGACAATCATGGCGGATGGAAATCTTCAGAGTCTTATGTGAAGTTGCAGGATGTTTATCTTTACTGGAAGTACGGTATAGATATGTATATTAATGGCGTAAGAGTTTTACCAACGGAATCGCCCGTTTTAACAGTCGGAGATACGGTCAGATTTGAAAAAATTGCTCATGAAAGAACTAATGGCGGTTGGCATGCTGTGGGTGGAACAAACGACACCCCTTATGTCTATTGGAGCAATCAGACACCTTCGGTTCCGCAGTGTAGCGCATCGGATTTTGTCGGGGATGCCAATTTCCTGATTCCCTCTTCGTCTTGGCCAAATTGGTATGATACTTTTGTATTTTCAATGTATTTTCCTGTTGTTGTCAATGCTCCGACGATGAGCGTGTCCACCTCTGATGTAAATTTATCAAGAGTGTCCGGCAATGAATTTGTTGTTCAGGGGGCTGGTTCGGGCACGGCGACTTTTTCTGTTAGTTTTGACTCGACATATGCCACTGGTTATGTTCAATATGTAGGAGAAGATGAACCGGGGGTTTGTAAATATTACAACCAAAAAAGGATAGATTTTCCGGCTATCAGCACTTCCGTAGCCGTACCGATTTTGGCGGCGGCCCAATGTGCCGGAAATCAGACTATGGCGCCGACTATTACTAAGCCCTCTTGCGTGGAAGTCGGACAACCGGCTTCGTTTAATCTGACTTCAAACGATCCGGAGGGGGACAGTGTTAAATTTCAGGTGAGTCTTGACGGCGGAGCGACATGGCAAGACACCGCGATTGTCCAAACTTCAACCATTTTTCAGATGACTTTTGGTTCAACGGGCGCAAAAACAATCAAAGTGAGGAGTGTTGATGTGCCTTGCGGAGCGACCTCGGCCGAATCGACCGACAATTTCAATGTTTTGGCTACCGGCTCCTGTTCTTCTTCAGCTCCGGTCGTTTCAGCTTCAACCCCCGCTTGCCGTTCGGCCGGCGAGGGCAAAGTGAACGTTTTGGTAAGTCCCTACGCTAATGCTGTCGGGTATTCTTTGGAAAGGCAGACTTTAAGCGGTTTTTGGGACGGCAGTCAGTATTCTTTTCCGCCGAGTGTTACCGGTCTTTTGCCGGGAACTGTTGTTGATTCAAATCTGAATGAGGGTGCCAAGTATGTATATCGTTCCAGAGCTTCTCTTCCGGGCGGAACTTTCTCCTCATATTGTTCGGATGTTGAGGGGCGAGCGTCTTCTTGCACTGATGCAGAGATGGTATTATCCGCAAACCCCCTAATTGTTTCTTATGGCGATTCGACCCAGATTAGTTTTTTGGCTAGAAAAGTCGATGATTGTGTCTTCACTTCAAATCCCAATCAATTGTACTGGACGTTTGGCGCCGGCGGTTCTTTCACTAAAACACTCGATCCTGAAAGCATAGACGGTAGCGCTTATTCAATTATATTTACTCCGGCCAACGCCGTTTCGCCCGGTTGCTTTCAGGTGTTCCTGCCGAACGGCTGGTC
>CAZFCM010000071.1:0-2443 GCA_964517725.1 uncultured Candidatus Saccharibacteria bacterium
ATTTATTATGTGGCTATTCAACCCCGCCCTAAAGGGACGGGGTCTTCTGGCCACTTCCAATAAAATATCCTTGCCAATTTCAGTAATGCCAAAATGCCAATCAAACAAAAACCCCTTTTGGGGTTTTTGAATTCATTTTTTTGAGTCTTCCAAAACAGATTTTACCTCTAAAGTAAAATTTATTTTTCTTTCGCCTATTTCCACCCCGATCTCTCTTTCACCTATTGTTTTTATCGGTTCGTTTATTATCAAAAATTCCGGCTCGATATCAAGTCTTGTCGAAGATTTTACCGCTTCGGCTATATCTTTCTCGTGAATCGCAGCAAACAAATGACCTTCTTTATTAGCCGATCTTTCTATGGTAATTTTCACCCCTTTCAAATCGCCAAAATTTTTAAGAAGAAGTTCCTGGCGGATTTTTTTCTTGTCAATTTCCTGTTTTTTTAAAAGCTCAACTCTAGCGACAGATTTGCCGGTAGCTGTTTCCGCCAACCCCCTAGGAATAAGGGAATTCAAGGCAAAACCATCGGCCACCTCTTTTATGTCGTTTTTTTTACCAACTTTGGGCACATCCTGCAATAAAACAACTTTCATGGGATTATTTGATTATATTTAATAGCAGAAAGAATATATATTAAAACCTGATAAAAGCAAGCCCGGCAATTCAGACGTTCAAGTAAAAACTAATTTTTTTTCAACAATTCAACCGCCTTATCCATCTGGGGGTCTTTTTTGGCTTCGCGGTCTTTTTCCGTCATCTTTACTTCATAATCAGGCTTAAGTCCTCCCTCTGATATTGACACTCCATTTGGAGTGAGCCATTTAGCAATGGTCACTTTGAAAGAAGTATCCGAGGTTATTTTTATCAGTTCTTGAACAGAACCTTTACCGAAAGTGTTTGTTCCGACCAGCTTTGCCACGCCGTATTCCTGAAGCGCTCCAGCTAATATCTCTGATGCGGAGGCGGAGCCATCATTAACCAAAATAATCATTTTCAGATCCTGGTTGAAGACATTATAACCCCGACTTCTGTGGACAATTTCGGTCTGCTTTCCTCCAAAATCTTCCCGAACTATCGTCTTGCCGATCGGCAAAAACCAGCTAGCCATTTCTATTGATGCGCCGAGATAACCGCCAGGATTTCCTCTTAAGTCTAAAATCAATTTATCAGCACCGGTCTGAATGAACTGCCTAAGCGCGTTTTGAAAAAGTTCCGGCGAACGTTCTGAAAAATTATAAAGCCTAATTACAAAAATCCCGTCCTTCCTTAAACCGCCACTTTTATCATTTTCCGAGTCTGCAACTCCTACCGCCCTGACTTCAGTATCTATTGTCGGAATTTGTATTCTATCTCTCGTTATTTTTACTTCAAACGGTTCTTTTCGACCGGTTCTCTCGATAAGCAATTTAACTTCGGTTCCTTTTGGTCCCCGAATAAGTTTAACGCCTTGATCACTTTTTAGATTTACAGCGCTCGTGTCGTTTATTTTAAGAATTTTATCCCCCGGCTGAATACCTGCGCGATAAGCGGGCGTATCTTTGAGCGGAGCGACCACGATCAACCAATCGTCTTTATTGGCAATTTCCATGCCGACACCTTCAAAACTGCCAGATATTTCTATCTCGAAAGACTTGTTTTCTTCCGGTGGTAAAAATACGGTAAAAGGATCGCCGAGCGAATCAGCCAGCCCCTCAATCGCCCCCCAGACTCTCTCCTGAACAGGCGCCGTAGTTGTTCCCTTGCCAACATATTTCTCGTTTATAATATTCCAAACGTGCCAAAAAGGTTCAAAATCGATTTTGTCTGATATGGTCATCTCTTTGTTTGCCAGTTGAGATACTTTTTCGATTTCCGGCTTAGCTTCATATCCGGTCCTATAACCAAAATAAAAAGAACCTCCGACAACAAGCGCCAGAGAAACGATTATCACCGCGTGTTTTTGTGAAGAATTATTGTTCATCAGACACGTTCTTTATTATCTCAAATTGCTCGAATAGGGTCAATTTCGAAAAAATTTATCTTTCAAATCTCAATTTCCCGGCTGATTTATTCTTGCTATAATAAATCTCATGATCCAAAAGTACACAAGCAAGGGATTGACTTGGGTCGATTTGAATTCGCCTACCGGCGAGGAAATCAGGCAAGTATCGGCTGAATATAAAATTCATCCGCTCGTTTCTCACGAACTTACTATTCCAACCTTACGGCCAAAAGTGGATTTGTACGATAATTTTATCTATCTTATCCTTCACTTTCCTTCGACTGACCGCGGTTCTGAAACTATTGCAGATCAAGAAATAGATTTCATCGTCGGAAAAAATTTTATAATTACCGCGAGATACGGTGAGGTCGACGCACTACTTGCCTTCTCCAAATCCTTTGAAGTGGAATCGATTCTTGAAAGGGGCTCGGTTGGCCCCCATTCGGGATTCATATTTTATG
>CAZFCM010000072.1:0-2442 GCA_964517725.1 uncultured Candidatus Saccharibacteria bacterium
CGCACCCGAAGCGTGTATACTGCCGTTATACTATACCCCGCAAATCTCCGGTTAAATTTACCAGAAACTAAATCATTTATCCAGCCTCAAAACGCAGGGCGAATCGATTAATTCAGCAAAATCTCGCAAAAAACCACCACAGTAATCTGATGCTTTTTCTTGCTCAAGAAATTCCGGTCTCTTGTCTTTTATTGAGAAAGGCAAAATCACAATCGAGACCAAGCTGTCTTCTTCAAAAACCAAACCGGCCCCTATTCCTTGATTTTCCTCCTCCCCTATCTGGTCAAAGACAAAATTTCCTAACGAATAAAATATCGGTCGGCCGGAATATATCTCTAAAGGCTGAACGACATGAGGATGGTGGCCGATTACAGCATCCGCCCCCGCGTCAATAAGTTTTTGACCGATAGTTTTTTGGCTTTTCGAATATTTTTTTTCATACTCATGACCCCAGTGGACATTAACAACGACTTTTCTGGACATTTCTTTTTCCATAAAAATCAAACCGAATATTTTCTCGTCTAAAACCGGATCGATAGTCAAATCAATACCAAAAAAAGAAAACTCAAAATCTCCGATTTTTTTTCTTAAAATTCCTAATTCTCCTTTTTCGTTTCCAAAATAATCCACATTTCCATTCGACAGGGCTCTTTTTGTATCATCTAAACCCTTTTCGTAACAATCAAAAATATGATTGTTGGCCAAATTAACCATTCCAATACCCGCATTAAAAATTATTTCGGGCGAGCTAGAAGCAAAACGAAAAGAGTATATTTTTTTCTGACATTTAGAAAAATCGGTAATCGGTCCCTCAAGATTGGCGGAAACTGCGTCATACCCCTTAAGCGCCCGCTCATCAAAAAGGCCAAAAATATCTTTTCCTTCCCCTATAGCTCGACCGACGGCTCTTCCCAACATAAGATCACCGAAACTTAACAAAGTCGCGGTTCTTTTTGCCTTATCCGGCAACACAAAAATATTTTCAAAATTTTCACTTTTATCTTCTTTTTGATAATAAATCTTGGCTGCCAAAAAACTTTCCGGCAGACCGCCAGCATTATTTACCAAAAGAAATGACGAAACCAGACCACCAGACAAAACAATAAAAAAAGACGCCTTGAATAAATTACCCATCTATTTGATTTTAGTTTACTCTAGAATATAAAATCTGTCGCCGAATTTCAATTTAAACCCCCTCCGTTAAAACGGAGGGGGTGTTTGGGTTGGGGCAGACTACTTCTTTTCAGAAATCGCTAAAAACAACCTCTTGCCAAAATATCTGCCATTGTCAAAATCGTGAAGAACATCTTTGTCACCTCTTTTCTCCAGCTCTTTTCTCAATCTTTCTCTTTCTTTCGGGCTGGCTTTCTGAATCAAAAGATATATTCCCTTTTTCGCCATTTTTTTATCTCCGCTCAGAATTTTAAGCAATTTCCGAAAAAAAACAACGCCCAACAAAAAACCTACTCTGAAACTAGGAAACCCTGCGCTAAACAGACCACCCAAACTGCTCGCCGAGCGAAGCGGGTCAAACTAAAACTCTTTGAATTTTCATACGTGGTGCACCCTGGAGGACTCGAACCTCCGACCTCTCCGATGTGAACGGAACGCTCTAACCAGCTGAGCTAAGGGTGCTCTCTTTTTTGAAAATTATCATCTATTTAAGACCTTTACAATTTGAGGCAGGCTCATAACCAGCCTTTTTTGCCTCCAATGGGGAATTAAACCATATTTTATTCTTTTCTGAAATGGTTTTTGCTCCGGCACACCATGGAAAATGATACTTCGTTCCTGATTTGGAAGCGACAACCGATTCCGTATTTTTAATCGACCCTGTTCCCTCTTTTGAAAAATCGCCAGTCGCCCCGTCCATCTCTTTAATCTTTTTTTCTTCCAAAACCGCGCTTCCCGGCATGAAAACCGATATTGGTTGGGTTGAAAATCTCTGTTTTGAGAGTCGGCCAAGACCAAAAGAGCCCAAACCAATCAAGATTATAAGGCTTATTACTAAAACTTTTTCAGATTTGCATTTTTCAACAATTTCTTGTAGACTCATTTGGCCTAATTATAACCATAATCAAAACGCGTTGCACTTACAAGGCTATACGCGTCCCAATAAAAAATGGCTCATAAAAAAGCGGGGGGTTCGGCAAAGAATCTTTCTTACCAAAATCCCCAATACATAGGAATAAAATTGTCCGGCGGACAAAAAGCAAAAATCGGAGATATAATTTTAACTCAAAGAGGCTCGAAATATTTGTCTGGTAAAAATACGAGCATGGGAAAAAATTTTTCTATATATGCCCTTAAAGAGGGTGTCGTACAATATGACAATAAGAGAAAAATCAGATTTGACGGTCAAAAAGTCATAAAAAAACGAGTCTCGGTCAAATAAAGTTTGCCACCCGTCCCATCCTCGCGGTAAACCGTTCCCTCGGATTA
>CAZFCM010000073.1:0-2417 GCA_964517725.1 uncultured Candidatus Saccharibacteria bacterium
TACGAAAAAAATTGAAAGTGGGGAAATTCACTCGATTTTATAACAGCTAAAATCTTCTTCGGGCTTGAAAGCAAGTCTTTCAGTTGTTTTATGATTTCTTGGACACTTCGAAGCTCGTCTTCAATCTTTTTCCTTTCCAATCCTGCCAATTTCTGAAGTTTCATTTCTAAAATCGCTACCGCTTGCCTTTCCGAAAATTTAAAAGTCTTGATGAGACTGGATTTTGCATCCTCCACATCTTTTGACTTTTTTATCAATTTTATTATCTCGTCTATGTGATCCAAAGCTTTCTTTAGACCGAACAGGATGTGTTCTCTTTCTTCCGCCCTGGCCAAATCAAAAGCCGTCCGTCTTTTTACGACATCAATCCGATGACTGATAAAATGTTCAAGTATCGCTTTAAGAGAAAGCGTTTCTGGCACGCCTTTTACCAAGGCGACCACATTAAAATGGAAAGTCTCCTCAAGTTGAGTGTGTTTGTAAAGAAAATTGAGTATTTTTTCCGGATAACTTCCAGATTTCAAATCTATTACGACTCTGATATCTCTGGTTGATTCATCGCGTAGACCCTTTATTCCTTCTATCTTTTTATCCCTGACCAAATTGGCTATTTGGACTATTAACTCGGCCTTATTTACCCTATAAGGAATAGAATGAATGATAATCTGATAGTTGCCGGCCTTGTTTTCAATAATTTCCGCTTCACCTCTTGTCACCACTCCGCCTTTTCCACTGCCGTAAGCGTGATGAAGATCCTTTGCGCCAAAAACTACCCCACCGGTCGGAAAATCTGGGCCCTGAATAAATTCTAAAAGATCTTCCGTCGTCGCCTCCCCATTGTCTATTAAATGGACAACCGCTTTCGCTACTTCTTTCAGGTTGTGAGGCGGGACATTAGTTGCCATACCAACGGCAATACCAAGCATGCCATTAAGCAAAAGGTTGGGAACAGCAGAAGGAAGAACCTCCGGTTCTTTGCGCGTGCCGTCATAATTCGGCCTCCAAGTGACAGTTTCTTTTTCCAGATCGCGCAAGAGCTCGTTCGAAAGCCGAGACATTTTTGCTTCGGTATAGCGCATAGCCGCCGGACTATCGCCGTCCAAAGAACCAAAATTGCCTTGACCTAAAATTAGAGGGTATCTGTACGAAAAAGTCTGAGCCATTTTTGTCAACGAATCATAGACAGCGACATCTCCATGAGGATGATATTTTCCGAGCACATCTCCAACCACCGCGGCCGACTTTTTAAATTTGGCAGAAGCGGTCAATCCCATTTCGTGCATAGCATACAAAATCCTCCGATGCACAGGTTTCAAACCATCCCGAACATCCGGTAAGGCGCGAGAAGTTATTACAGACATCGCGTAATCCAAATACGAGTCCTTCATTTCCGGAACAATATTGCGAAGAATTATACCTCGCTCTTCTTCCACTTTTTGATTTTTATTTTCGTCTTTCATTTACCAAAAACAGAAAACGCTCTCGCATCGGAGCGTCTTCCAGAAAAAAATCGTTCAAAAAAACATTTTCATATTCCCATTCTAAAACCAAGAAATTTGTCCTAAATCCGCCACTCCATTATATCAAATTGGTAAGTAATAATCAAATGAAAAGTGGGTAAAAAAACCTTAAAAAATAAGGGTTTTTGATGGAAATTAAAATAATAACTACTTATCAGTCGAACCTAAGTTTTGCAAAATTGAATTTCCCGAGCTTTTTATGGCTTCCATATTTTTTGAAATATTTTCCCATAGTCTGGTCGCTGTTTCGCTGATCTCCTTTATTGGTCCTTTTTCTTTTGCCACCAATGATACTGAGGCCTCTCCAACTGATTCTAAACTAGAAAATCTTACAGAAATCCAAATCACAAAAATCAACGCCGTTATAGAAAATGTGGATGCCACCAAAATCCGACGACGTTCATTTTCCGGCCGAGATTGCAAATTTTTCAGCCAATCGGCTAAAGACATCTATTTAAATATTTAAATCAACTTTCGGAGATGACGACCACTTCCACCTCCTTGCCCTCCAAATCTTTTTTCTTGAAAGTAAATTTGTCCACTGTCTCGGCTTCTTCGCCGGCCTCCTTCAGAAAAACCTTCAGAGAATTCTTGTCTCCGTCAAAGCCATAATGCATCGGCACAACGATTTTTGGTTCCAATTTTACAGCAACATTATAAGCTTCGGATGCAGAAAGAACTCCGTTTGCGCCAATTGGCACAAATAAAACATCGACTTCTTCCAATGCTTCCTGAATATCAGATGAAAGAGCAGAACCGGATTTTAGAGCACCAAGATGACAAATCGTCATGTTCTCTAATGAGACCGAATAAACTGTGTTTATTATTTTTTGGTCACCATAATTTGATTCCGATGGATAACCTCTCACAAAGACGCCCTTCACTTCGTACTCTCCC
>CAZFCM010000074.1:0-2320 GCA_964517725.1 uncultured Candidatus Saccharibacteria bacterium
AGAATGCTATCCAGTTTATTCGGATCGGAGAAATGAACAGAAAGAGAAGATGGTTTCCGGCCGACAGATTTGACGATCTCTATGTCCGATACGCCGAGGGTTCTCCGCATGTCTTGAATCCGGAGCACAGCTTCTCTTATTTTCCCCATCTCACCTTCCGCTTTGACGACGATCTCTTTTAGTCTTACGCCCCCGACGCAGTCGAATTTTAGTTCGACGTTATTTTTCATATTGAGGGGGTTTTTAACGACCCGCTTTTCTGGGTCGTTTAATTTGTGTTTGTGTGCGGCTCGAAACCCTTCTCGAGGGTACTTTTTTGTAAGAGATTATGACGTTCGCGGCGTCATCCCTGTTTGCTCCCGGGATAAACCCGGGAATTTTCATCTTCTTCATTTTGTAAGTGCTCCATTTTTTATGATACAAAAAAAATTAAAAAAAGCAATGAGAATATCACTTTTGTGATAGAATCAAGATCGGAGTGTTTTTATAAGTTTTTACAAAAAAATGAATGGATTTTTGGAAAACATAGAAGAATTGTCGAAAAAAAACAGCGATTTTCGGCGTGTGCTCTATACGGCAAAGAATAGCCAGTTGGTGATTATGAGCTTGTCTCCTGGCGAAGATATTGGCGAAGAGATTCACGATGTTGATCAATTTTTTAGGATAGAGACCGGTTTTGGGGAAGCTGTTTTGGCTGGAAAAAAGCAAATTGTGAGTGATGGTTTTGCAGTGATTGTACCAGCTGGCACGAGACACAATATAAAAAATACCGGCGATCAACCAATGAAGCTTTATACTCTTTATTCCCCGCCAAACCATCTTGACGGGACTATTCATATGACAAAAAAAGAAGCCGAGAATGAACCAGAAGAGCATTTTGACGGTCGGACGACAGAATAACATGTCGGGCAAAGGCGGTTTTTTGGCAATAGAAGCGAAAAAGGAGATTCGGAAAGCAAGAAGCAAAGATCGAGCCAAGATAAACGCTTGGTTTTTTAGGACCGGCAAGGGCGATTATGGAGAAGGCGATAAATTTATCGGTGTTAGTGTTCCTTTTTTAAGAAAAACAGCCATAAAGTTTTCGGACATGACATTTGTTCAAACGTATAAACTTTTGAAAAGTCCCTATCATGAAGATCGCGCGTTGGCCTTGTTGATTTTAGTTCGTCAATTTGAAAAAGGAGATAAATTAAAGCAAAAAGAGATATACAATTTTTATATATCTTCAACGTCTCGGATAAACAACTGGGATTTGGTTGATCTGAGCGCCTACAAAATAGTGGGACGGTATATTTTTGACCGAGATAAAAGAGAATTATTTAGGCTCGCTCGTTCAAAAAGTGTATGGGAGCGGAGAATAGCGATGGTTTCAACTTTTTTCTTCATAAAAAAGAAACAATCCGATATTGCTTTAAGGTTGGCTGAAATGTTGCTCAAAGATAGCCATCATTTGATTCACAAGGCGGTTGGTTGGATGTTAAGGGAGGTTGGAAAAAATTGCTCCAATCAAGCGCTTCGGTATTTTTTGGACAAACATTGTGAAAAAATGCCAAGGGTCACCTTGCGTTATGCCTTAGAAAAGTTTCCAAAATCGGAGAGATTGAAATATCTAGGAAGAAAGAAAGGCGGAATTTGATTTACTGGTCGGCAGGAGTTAATATTTATTCATGATTTTTAATTTTAATTATCGCCGGAATGATGGTTCGGTAATTCAACAGGTGATTGTCAGCTCGACGATTATCGCGTTGATTATAGTGGCTTTGGTTGTTTACTCTGGTCGGGATGAAGGGGTTCCCAATCCGGTTTTTTCCGGCTTATCTTTAGACAAAGGAAGTTCCGATACTTCAGGCATTTCAGCTGTCAGAATTGGTAATCAGACGGTAAAAGTTGAATTGGCCGATTCTGATCCGGAAAGGGAAAACGGTTTGGGGGGCAGGGAAACTATCGGTGAAAATGAAGGCATGCTTTTTGTTTTCGATAATGAGGATTATTATGATTTTTGGATGGAAAATATGAAGTTTGCTATTGATATAATTTGGATTAATGGGGAAATGAAGGTAGTTCACTTAAAAGAAAATGCTAGACCGGAAAGTTATCCGGAAATTTTTAGAGCTGAGGCGGTTTCTCGGTACGTACTCGAAGTTCCATCCGGTTTTGTTCGGAAAAATGGGGTAAAAATTGGCGATGCGGTTCAATTTTCCGTCCAATAGATTTTCTTTAATTTTATTGGAAGTGGCCAGAAGACCCCGTCCCTTTAGGGCGGGATTGAATAGCCACATAATAAATTGCTGTCGGCGGAGCCGACACTATTCCAACAAAG
>CAZFCM010000075.1:0-2291 GCA_964517725.1 uncultured Candidatus Saccharibacteria bacterium
GATGGCAATGAATGTGGCCTTGAATTTCTTTGCCGGCTATAAGAAATTGTCGTGAGATTGGGACTCCCAGATAATCTCTAAAAGCGCTTTTCGGGACTTTTTAAAAATTGATTCCGCAAAGCGCTTTTTCTTTTTTAAAGACAGACCGCTCCAACACAGGCACAGAGATTAACTTGCGGTTAATATCCTTTTTTTGGAATAACTGGAATATCCCGTTTTTCTTAGGGTAAGGATCAATAGCCATAAAATAAAAATCAACAATCTGCGGGAATATGACGAGGCCAATCCTTATTCTTCTTCCCCTTCTCCCCCTAAAAATCCGCCCGCCTGCAAAGACCACAGTTTGCCATAAAGACTGTCGTTTTTTCGAATTAATTCATCATGTTTTCCTTCTTCAACGATTTTTCCATTTTCCAAAACTATTATCCTGTCCATTCTTTGTATTGTCGAAAGTCGATGAGCGATAACTATCGTCGTCTTTTTTTCCATGAGCTTCATAAGGGCATCCTGAATTAAATTTTCTGAGTTCGAGTCCAAACTGGAAGTTGCTTCATCCAATATCAAAATCGGGGCATCTTTCAAAATAGCCCTGGCTATCGCCACTCTCTGTCTCTCGCCACCGGACAATTTTACTCCTCTTTCGCCAACATAAGTATCGTATCCTCGAGGAAAATTTGACACAAATTCCTGACAATGAGCCATCTTACCCGCTTTTTCAACATCTTCTCTCGTGGCCTCACTTTTTCCATAACCGATATTATCGGCAAGAGTCCTATGAAAAAGAATCGGATCCTGAGGTACCAGTGATATACTGTTTCTCAAACTTTTCTGAGTGACAAAATTTATATCTTGGCCGTCTATCAATATAGAGCCTGCGGTCGGAGAATAGAGCCGAAGCAGAAGTCTGACAAAAGTGGTCTTACCAGAACCTGACGGCCCGACTAAAGCCACCTTTTCGCCAGAGTTTATCCTCAAATTTATTGATCTCAAAACTTCTCTGGTCTCATTAAAACTAAAAGACAGGTTTTTAAATTCTATTTGTCCGTTTTTTGCTTCAAGATTCTTGGCAATCGGAACATCTTTTATTTCATGGGGAAGTTTCAATATCTCAACCATTTCTTTAGCTTCCGCATAACCTTGATAGGCATCTCGAGCAACTCGAGTAAAATCCCAAAGCCGACCAGACAAATCTATGACGTAAGCTTGAAAAAGAACAAAAACACCAACTGTCACCAATCCTTTTTCCCAATACTTTATCGTGTAATAAAAAAGAACAAACTCTATAAGCAACAAGAAAAAAGCTTGGACTGATTCCAAGATAAAATCCAAATCATAAGCAAATTTAGTAGTTTTCGCTTGTTCATTGGTGGCTCGTCGGAAACCTTCCGATTCCTTTTTCAAACCTGAAAAAAGCTGAATCGTATTGTGATTGGTAATGGCATCCGCCAGATAACCTGTAGTTTTTGAATCAACTTCGGCCACTTTCACATCGTATTTAAATTTCCATCGGGCGAAAAATATGTTGGTAGAAAGTAAAATGGCAACCCAGATGAAAATTATCATTGCCATAACCGGTTCAACAAACCAAACAATTACGACCGAGGCCGTAATCTGTACAAAAAGAGGTAAAATGTTGTAAACCAAACGGTCAATCAAACGCTCAAAGGCTCTGGCAAACCTGTTGACTCTTTGGACCAAAGAACCGGTAAAATTATTGCTGAAAAACCCGTAAGAATGCTCCATTATGTAATCAAAAGCGCCTTGTTTTAATCTGGCGATAGTGCCTATTTCAAAAATAATATTGTAATGATTGGCTAATCGCCAAAGCGTCCAGACTATGCCGTTTAAAATGGCAATTTCAATAATTATAAAAAAAAGAATTTCAGCCGTCTGAGAGTTTGGCCCAGAAGATTTGGATATAACATCAAAAAATTTCTTGTAAAAAATCGGAATTATTGCGTTTATAATATTTATAAAGATTACAGACAAAAAAATAACCCACATCCAAAATTGCGCGGGCTTCATGCCTTGCCAAAATGTCTTTATTACATCAGAAAAAATAACTTCCGGATATTTTATATTTGTTGTCCTTTCTTCTGTCATATCACCATGATAATACTTCAAAAAAACCCGAAATAGCAACCTATGAAAAGGCGCTGGATAGCCCACCCACTGTCTTTTTGCTACCTAAAAAAACAGATTGGGTTAATTTCCAACCAACTCATTAACCTTCTTGATGGAAGCCAAACCGAAGAAACCGGTGCCTTTTTTGAGGTTGAAAGGAATTAAAA
>CAZFCM010000076.1:0-2250 GCA_964517725.1 uncultured Candidatus Saccharibacteria bacterium
GGCATTCATAACGACAAAATCTGCCCTGTCTTCTTTGCCGTCTGTCATTTTTACTCCTTTTGCCCGACCGTTTTCAACAATAATGTTGTTAACCGGCGAGTCAAGTAAAATCTTACCGTTTTCTTCTTTAACCACTTTTGCCATAGCTTCCGAAATTTTATGGACCCCGCCCATTGGGTGATATATGCCGAAAGCATGTTCTATGTAGGAAAGAATAGAGAATGCGCCCGGACAATCCCAGGGCGACATGCCGAGATATTTTGCTTGAAAAGTCATAGAAATTTTCATATCTTCGGCTGAAAAATATTTTGACATTACGTCGTGAACCGAAATTAAATTATCCATATAAGGCAGAGCTTTTAAGAGATTAGGGCTTAAATAGCTGAACCAATTTTCGTAAGGTACTTTCAAGCACGGGTACATTTTTTCAA
The DNA here is from genome assembly GCA_964517725.1 of uncultured Candidatus Saccharibacteria bacterium. Classification (GTDB taxonomy): domain Bacteria; phylum Patescibacteriota; class Minisyncoccia; order Phycocordibacterales; family 2-02-FULL-43-11; genus 2-02-FULL-43-11. Next base: position 432 of record CAZFCM010000076.1, read on the forward strand.
ATTTTATTTTTTGTTCGATCAAAAACCGATCGTACCCTTTTTCATCACCCGGAAAAAGGCGGGCTATTTCACTTTTGAGTTTTTCCTTTTCATAATGGACTTTAAAATCACGACCGTCGCCGAAACGCAATCGGTAGAGAGGGTCGATTTGTCGCAATTCTAGATAGTCGGATATTTTTCGACCGGAAAGATTGAATATTTCTTCAAAGACAGCTGGTAGCATAACGAAAGTCGGGCCTATTTCAAAAGTGAAATCGCCAGCTTTTAAGGCCGAAGTTCGGCCTCCAACCGATCCGCGTTTTTCATAAATCACAACCTCAAATCCTCTTTTGGCAAGAATCATGGCTACCGACAAACCACCAGGTCCGGCTCCGACCACGATGACTTTTTTTCTTGTTTTTTCCATAAGTGTCAATTTGACCCTAGGCTTTTTTAGGATTGGGGAAATTTCGGATTCGTCTGGGCATCATTGTTGATGGAGCATTCTTTGCATGTGTTTATTCCGAGAACTCTATAGAGACCGCACCAACCAACAAGGCTTGTACCGAGACTGATGATGCCGAGAGCTATAAAAACCAAACCCAGGGCGTAGTCAAGATAATAACTACCGACGGCAAGCAGGGCGATACCAACTATTATTCTTATAATTCGGTCGATTTTTCCAATGTTTTTTTTCATTTTTTTATTTTATAAAAATAAAGATAGCGAAACAACCTTACCGATTATATCACAGGTTTTTAATAAAATTTTGCACAAGGGCTAATATCCTGATAGAATCTTGACAATCTAATAAAGGATATTTCCGAATTTAATAGATTTGTGAGATTTTCGCGAATTTGGAAAAACCGGATAAATTTAAATGAGCAATTTCAAGGCGATCGATTTCTTGCCCAACCTTTCAGATAAAAAAATCGATTTGTGATAAAATCTAACCATGGAAAGTAAAAAGATCCAATCTTATTTTCTTTTTGCGCTGATTGCCGGAGCAATTTTCTTGACTTATTTTATTATGAAACCTTTTTTAACGGCTTTTATTCTGGCCGCAGTTTTTGCCGTCATTTTTTTTCCAGTTCATGAACAGATCGGAAAAATTTTTCCCCGACAGGAGGGCTTTAACGCTTTTCTTTCGACTACTCTTATTGCGATAATCATTTTGGTCCCAGTTTTTTTATTGGGAAGCCAGCTTGTTTTTGAATCAAAACAACTTTATCTTTCGATTTCCGAAGGCGGGGCCGAAGGCAGAATGTTGGGATTGTCGGAAAAAATATCGACCCGATTGGAAAATATTTTTCCAGATCTGCAAAGATTCAGTTTGGATTTAAGTTCTTACGCAAAAAAGGGGCTTGAGTGGCTAGTGGCGAATATCGGTTTGGTCTTTTCCGGTTTTGCCGGTCTTATAGGCAGTATTTTTATTTTTGTTATTTCTCTTTACTATCTTTTGAAAGACGGCGGAAAATTCAAGAAGTTATTGATTGTTTTAAGCCCGCTTTCCGATGTTGACGACGAGTTGGTTATTTCAAAGCTTAAATTGGCGGTTAACTCTGTTATAAGGGGTAATTTATTTATCGCTTTGATCCAAGGGTTTCTAACTTCAGTTGGCTTTGCTTTATTCGGTTTGCCAAATTTTGTTCTATGGGGAGCGGTAGCTGGAATTTGCGCTCTGATTCCAAGTTTCGGCACTTCACTGGTCATAGTTCCGGGTATAATCTTTACCTTTCTTGAGGGTGAATTGTGGCAGGGGATAGGTTTGGCTGTTTGGGGCATTTTGGCTGTCGGGTTGGTTGATAATCTGTTCGGACCCAGACTGGTTTCCAGAGGA
>CAZFCM010000077.1:0-2216 GCA_964517725.1 uncultured Candidatus Saccharibacteria bacterium
CACGCTGGTGAATCGCGCCGAAACGCGACCCGCGGTTGCACACACAAAAGACATTTACTTTTGGAGTTGACCCCGCCGGTTGCGATTCGGCGCGGACTCCCGCTTTTCGTTGCGGTTGGTTCGCGTTTTTTGCAAAAATGACGATAGACGAGAATATTCCCCTCAAACATCTAACGACTTTTAAAGTGGGCGGAAATGCCCGGTACTTTTGCGTAGCCAAATCAGTAAATGATCTCGAAGAAGCGATGATTTTTTCAAAGCGTGCCGGTGTGCCTTTTTTTATTCTAGGCGGAGGTTCAAATGTTTTGATTTCCGATGAGGGCTTCCACGGTCTCGTTATAAAAATAGCTTTTAAAGGACTTTCGTTCGAAGACCACAAAACTCATATAAAGGCTCATGTCGCTGCGGGTGAGCACTGGGACAATTTTGTCGAAGAAGCTGTTAGAGAAGGATTTTGGGGTATTGAAAATCTTTCAGGTATTCCGGGTACGGCGGGGGCTTCGCCGGTTCAAAACATTGGTGCGTATGGCGCCGAGATTTCTTCTTGCGTGGAAACGGTTGATATTTTTGATGCCGAATCGTCATCAGTCAGAAAATTGTCAGCCGATCAGTGTCGTTTTGGCTATCGCGAAAGTTTGTTCAAAAGGCCGGAGGGCAAGAATTTTATAATCACTTCCGTGACTTATCGTCTTTTGAAAGACGGCAAACCGAACATTTCTTACCGCGATCTCGACCGACATTTTGGCGAGTCGGGTGTTTCTAAGCCGGGGCTTCGGGAAATTCGTCAGGCTATTCTAAAAATTCGTCGGGATAAGTTTCCTTCTCTTGAAGAATTTGGCACAGCCGGATCATTTTTCAAAAATCCTATTATTGGCGAGAAAGAGTTTGAGTTGGTAAGAAAAAATTTTCCAAATATTCCTTCTTTTCCTGCTGGCCGAGGTTTGGTGAAGATTTCTCTCGCTTGGATTTTGGACAAAGCTTTAGGTTTTAAGGGAAAAAAAATGGGACATGTCGGTCTGTACGACAAACAGCCCCTCGTCTTGATTAATTTTGGCGAAGCAACGGCTCACGAAATATTGGTTTTCGCCGACAAAGTTGCGCATGATGTTAAGGAAAAGATCGGTCTTAACATTGAAAGGGAGGTGCGTTCAATAGGCGAAGAACTTCCGCCGAGCCGATATCAAAATTGGTTTTGGAGCGTTATTTACACCATATTGCCAAAATTTACCGCTTTCATCCAAGCTGTTGGCATTCACAGATTTCGTCAAAGTTTTGTGATAGGTCATTTAAGAGAGGACAAGACACCAGAAGATTTTTCCAAACATCTTCGATCAAAGGGTTATAGCAAAGCCTTTATGGCTTGGATCGACCCGGGCGAGGTTCTAAGTTTGCGAAAAATAGTTCACAAAAAATTTCAATATCACATTCGTCTTTTTAGAGATGGTGAAATTAGGGGACATTACGAGTATACTCCGGAAGGTAATCCGATCGGCCATCTTTACGAAACTATTTTTCAAAATCCAAAGGACTATTTCCACCACCTCCTTCACGTTTTTTTGAAAAAATAATTTTTTCTGGATATAAAGATTTTTTGCTGAAAAAAAGTTATCCACTGTTTTTTATTTTTTCTCTGTAAAATCGGAAGGATTTTGTTTATAATATTCATTGGTCGAAGCAATTTTTTTTCCGGATTGTTCCGGTAAAATTTTTTTGCAAATCTATTATAAATAAATAGCGGACGCTCGAAGTGATGAATATCCAAAAGCGTCCGGTAGACCAATGGCGAAGAAGAAAGCTCGCAAAGCGGCAAAGAGGAAAAAGGCCAAGAAAACGAAAAAGCGCCGCCGCTAATCTCCAGAAAAGTCCGCTTACGGAAAAACCGAGGCGGGCTTTTCATTTGTTCATTTTTTGATTTTTACCCTTTGTTTTAAGCGGATTTTGAGAAAAAACGTTTGGGTTGAGTTTTTTATAATCAGCCCGGAATTTTGTGATTTTCAGCAGTCCTGTATTTTTCATTTGTTTATGTGTTATATTGTTGGCAAATGGGATTTTTCAAGAGTTTATTTGGAGACGAGAATACCAAAAAGATAAAGGAAATTTTACCTATAGTAGACAAGGTTAACAGTCTTGCCCCTGCTTTTTCTTCTTTTTCTTTGGCCGATTTAGTTGAGAAAACTAGAGAATTTCGAAGGCGTTTAGTGGAAGGGGAAACTTTA
>CAZFCM010000078.1:0-2192 GCA_964517725.1 uncultured Candidatus Saccharibacteria bacterium
CCTTCCAAAAACACTATCCGGCGCTTTCCGGCGAAAATATAATGGTTTCCGACTTTATAGAAGCGCCAAGCGTGGACGAACTGCTGTCCGAAGGCCGGTTCTCTTACGATAATTTACTAAAACTTTTTTATATCCACGGTTTTTACATGTTCGTGCCAGGAAAATTTCACGGAGATATTCATCCCGGCAATGTCCTTTTTGACGGTAAACATTTCTTTTTCGTAGATACCGCCTTTATTGGTGAAGCTGGAGAAAATATCCGTCGAGGTTTGTTTCTCTTTTTTGACGCGCTTTCAAAATACGACTATGAAAATTGCGCAAAGTGGCTTAATGAAATGGCCGAAGAAAAAATAGGTGGCGGTGATTTTTTCCGTTTCAAAACAGAATTCCTGTCCCTTTATAAAAATTATACGGAGAGCACAGTAAGCGAGATATCCTTAACCAAACAAATGATGCTTACCATAAAACTGGGAGTAAACTCCGGCATGCGTTTTGAAAAAGGCATATTTCCTATAATAAGAAGCCTAATGTACATGGACGGCATGGCAATGAAATGCAATCCGAAAGCGAAGCTGGTTAAAGATATGCGCCAATTTATCGAAGTCTACAAAAAAGCCGGCCTATCCTAAATCTTAATCCGATTGTCTTTAGCCACTTTTTCTATTATCTTTATGATTTCCGGAAATCTGGCCACATTAAAATGCCCATTTTTATTTTTGTAAATTTCTATATGCGCTTTCTTTAATTTTTTCCTGTATTTTTCGGCATGATCAATCGGCACAACATCGTCATCATCAGAAAATAAAAGATATTGGCTTCCACTGTTTTTCTCGATAAGCGACAAGTTTTCCTTCAGTTTGAAACCCCCAGACAAATCTTCGCCCGGCAAACTATCATCAAAAGGCGGACAAACCAAAATAACCGAAAGAGTCGTCCGACGAAGTTTATTTTCCGACAAATATTTGGCGAGAAAAATTCCACCCAGTGAAGTACCTATCAAAATAAACGGGCCGTTATCAATTAAAGCAAGATACCTCTCAAAAAATATTTTCCAATCATTATATCTGGCGTTTTCTTTCAACGGCATCACTGGCGAAACCAAATTAAATTTGTTTTTTAATTTTTCGGCCAAATATTCCCTGCTCCAATATTTTTTCTTTTCTAAAGAAATCTCCTTAGTCTTTAGATAACGAATATAACCACTTTCCTTTTTAAAAGTCATTCCCCCATGAACAAAAATAACATTGATTTTATCCATACAAAAATTCTATCTTCACCGAGAAAAAACTGCAACAAAAAAGTATAGATAACTTGATTGACCTCCTCGGTCTCGTATATTTACCTGAGAAGCCCCACAAGGCTTTTTGACGGTTTTCATTCTACCATTTTACCCTCGATTACTTCCAGTGATTTCTTGCATGGCTATTGCGTGGCTGCAAATGCCATATTGCTTAAAAAAATCACAATTGCATTGCCACTTACCGCCAATATGTACCAGTTTTCTGACACCGTGCTCTGATCTCAATTCGGCTAAATAACCCTGGATTGTAAAACGCTCAGGTTCGGAGACATATCCTTTTGCCTTTTCTATTTTCTTAAGCAGCTGGGAGATAAAGATTTCTTTCTCTTCTCTATTTTCAGCAGAAATTTCTACGAGAATAATGTCGTCGCGGCCTTTTAAACTCTTCGTAAAGTCATCTTCATACACATGGGAAATAGTTGCGATGCAAGTATTGGAAGCATTGAGGTATTTGGTAACCAGCTCCTTGAACTTTTCAGAGAAAAGTTGCATCTGACCTATTTCATCCAGATACAAAAGATCGTCATCCTTAAAATTAGATACTTTAGGAATTAGAAACTCAAGACTATCGACATCTACAAAATACTTGGAGACCTTATGCGGGGTTTCAAGTTCGACCCGTGCAAGTGGCGCTTTATCACCTATATGTGTTTCTATTTCAAACCCAACCCTTCCCTGTTCACCTAAAATTTCATTAGCAATTAGTCCTACCTTGTTATGGATAGGAATAATAAGTTTGCGCAGAAGTGTAGATTTACCGCTCTTTGGCTTACCTGTAATTAGAATATTCTTTTTCATATTCTGAGGCTCCTTGGAGTCCGAACCTATCTCAAACTAGCTGCGGGAGTTGGACGTCGTCACTTCGCTCCTCCTTGAGAACTCATTCGTTCTC
>CAZFCM010000079.1:0-2135 GCA_964517725.1 uncultured Candidatus Saccharibacteria bacterium
ATCTGGCTTTAATTTTGGGTGTTTTAACTTTGTCTATTTTGTTGATTTTTTACATACCTAAAATCAAGGTTCTTAATAAAAGAATTGAGCAGATAAGAAAGAAGGCCGCAAGTTATGGAGACTTGATTCCCTGGATGATTAGACTTTCGCTTGGAATTGCTTTGATTGGAGCGGGTGTTTCGGGTGTTTTAATTTCAGAAGCTATTCCAACTCATTTGGACTGGATTTTGTTTTTGGAAATTTTGATAGGTTTTTCGATTATGGCTGGTTTTTTGATTTTCCCCTCTGTACTCGCAGCAATTATTATTTATTTTTACGGATTGGTAAATCATGTTTATCTGTTAGGGAGTTTAGACTTTTTGGCTCTTGGATTGGCCTTGCTTGTTTTGGCGAATGGAAGACCTGGAATTGATGATATTTTTGGTATCAAGATTTTTTCCGGTTTTAAGAAATATAGTGATTATGTGCCGTTTATTTTGCGAGCAGGTGTGGGATTGGCAATGATTTTTCTGGCAATTGATGAGAAAATACTTAATCCCAATAGCGCTGCTATGGTGGTGGAAAAATTTGGTTTGAACAGTTTTATACCTGTAAGCCTGGCTATGTGGGTGTTGGGTACTGCCATGGTGGAATTGGCAATTGGAGTGTTATTGCTGGTTGGTTTTAGAACCAGATTTTTTGCAGCCCTGGCTTTTTTTGTTTTATCGCTTTCGTTTTTTTATTTTAGAGAAGCGGTTTTTTCACATGTGACACTGTTTGGACTTCTTTCAATTTTGTTTGTGACAGGAAGTGGAAAGCTAAGTTTGGATTATAAATTTAGAAAACGCTGGAAACTTTTTGGATTTATAGAAATCTGAAAAAAAGAAAGTCGATGAGTTTAATTATTTTTGATTTTTAATCAAATAATTTTTTTCAATTGGGGTTGTCAGAAGTGTCAGTGCATGCTCAAAAATATAAAAAAATATAGCTTCGAAAAAGTCCTGAAATTTTGCAAGTATTTTTTATGATTTTTTTAGACTTGTTCTTGTCTGATTAAAAAAAACGGAGTAGTGTGTGAAAGCATCTCAATAACAAGATATTGTGGGTGGCGTTGATTCGTTTGACTAGATGTGGTATGGTGAAAAAAACGCGCCCATTGCTTTATTTAAGCTCAAAATTGGTATTTTGAGCCCTGATGGGCACTATAATATATAGGGTTAGAGAGCTGTAAAAAATAAAAATTTTTAACCCCCCAATCAAGATGAGTGATAGTTCTGTTTTGGCAAAGAATTCTTCTGCCGCAAAAAAAGCAAAGTCAGGAAAGTACAGTGGATTGAATGTTGAAAGGAAATTTGTCAAAAACAGTGAGAATATTTATGAGGGGATTGATTTTGAATTAAGAACATCAAAAATATCAAATCCGGATGGGTCTGTTGTTTTTGAAATGAATAATGTCGAAGTACCAAAGGAGTGGTCCCAGGTGGCTACTGATATTTTGGCTCAAAAATATTGCCGAAAAAAAGGTGTGCCTCAAAAAGATGAACATGGAAAGTTTATTCGAGATGAAAATGGTGAAGTGATTTTGGGGTCAGAACATTCTATCAAACAGGTAGCCAATAGACTGGCTTCCACCTGGAGATATTGGGGTGAAAAATATGGTTATTTTGACAGTAAAGAAAGTGCCCAGGCCTATGAAGATGAAATGAGCTATATGCTGATCAATCAAATTGCAGCTCCAAATTCTCCGCAATGGTTTAATACTGGATTGCATCATGCTTATGGTATTAATAGTGAAGCACAGGGACATTTTTATGTTGATCCTGTCAGCGGGAAAGTGGAAAAATCAGTAGATGCCTATAGCAGACCTCAGCCTCATGCCTGTTTTATTCAGTCTGTAAAAGATGATCTGGTTAATGAAGGAGGGATTTTTGATTTGGTAATACGTGAAGTTAGACTATTTAAATATGGTTCAGGAACTGGGACGAATTTTTCCAATTTGAGAGGAGGAAGTGAAGGACTGTCTGGTGGTGGAAAATCTTCCGGCTTAATGAGTTTTTTAAATGTTTTTGATAAGGCTGCAGGCGCAATTAAGTCTGGCGGTACAACAAGACGCGCCGCAAAAATGGTTTGCCTTGATGTAGATCATCCAGAAATAG
>CAZFCM010000080.1:0-294 GCA_964517725.1 uncultured Candidatus Saccharibacteria bacterium
CGTCTGACCCTTGACTTTATAACTGTAGGAACCGCCCGTCTTAGGATCTTTATAGTCCATTTTGCCGTAAAAATCATAACTATAGGAAAGGAAAGACATATCTTCCGGCAATGAACCGTTGTTCTGCCAATAATCTATAACCCGTTGTTGTATCTCTTTTAAGTGTTGGACTCGAGTGTCATCAAAACGTCTGGCCCGCTCGGTAGCAGGAGTGCCTATAACCAAAAAAGCCCAAACTAGAGAAGCGATTATCGCCAAGATCAAGGAATACATTAACGCGCAAAAGAATGACCT
>CAZFCM010000080.1:304-2085 GCA_964517725.1 uncultured Candidatus Saccharibacteria bacterium
ATTTGCTTTGCACCCCTTCAGATCTCAAGTCAAAAAAATAATAACCGAAAACAGTGGCCGCCACGACAAGAATCACTCCAGCCTTGAGCAAGAATCTTGCTGTCATTTCCCCGCTTAAAAACGAATTTATCGCAACAATAAAATCTACCAAAATAGTGGCGCTTGAAAGAAAAAGAGTAAGATAAATCAACCATCGTCTAACCCAAATCTCTCTTTTTGTCGGATCTGTCAGATAGTTTTTACGAAGAATTCTTGAAATTATTATATAGACAGGAAAAACCACCACCAACCAAGCGATTGACCATCGAATCACAGCACTATATCCGGTACCATAATAATATTGATTTAGACTGTCCGGAAAAGATCTATTTATAGTGTTAAAAAGCAAATTTATGAGACTGATTACGCTTCCATACAAAGTGACCAGCCAACCGAGATTAAGAAAAAAGTCTTTTGGCGTTGTTTGTGGTTCCATCTTTTTATTTCGTGATTATTAAATAATCGAACTCTATATCTACAATCTTCATTATATCACCGATTAAATTTTTTTGAACAAAAAACTAAAAACTGTTCGGCATTTCTTTTATCAATAGACAATCATTTGATCTTTCTCAAAATGTGTCAAATCTTAAACTCAATCACATCGCCGTCTTTAACGACATACTCTTTCCCTTCCGTTTTTACCCAACCGTGCTCGCGAGCTTTGGCATAAGAACCGGCTTCAAGCAATTTGTCCCAATGAATAACTTCGGCTCTAATAAATTTATCCCTAAAATCGGTATGGATAGCTGTGCCAGCCACAGGAGCTGTCGATCCTCGTTTTATCGTCCAAGCCCTAGTTTCATCCTCGCCGGTTGTAAAATAAGTCATCAAATCTAAAACTTCATAACTCTTTTTTATCAAATTATCCAAGCCTTTCTCAAAAATCGGATCTATTTTAACGTAAGGCCCGGGAATCTTTGACAAAACTTCTTCGTTATTCTCGCCCGCTTCGGAAAAATTAAGAACATAAAAAATCGGCTTACTGGTCAAAAGATTGAGTTGTTTTAAAAAAAACCTTTCGTCTTCGTGTGCAGAAACAACATTGGCTAATTGGCCATCTTCAAGAACCTTTTTCAGCCTTTCTAAAAGAGAATTTTCCAAAACTGCTTCTTTTTTACCAGCCTTGAGTTCTTTCTGGATAGAGACCAGACGTTTGGAAACTGTCTCCAAATCAGCCAAAACCAATTCTAAATTTATCACGCCAATGTCTCGCAAAGGGTCAATCCCTTTATCAACATGGATTATTTTGTCATCTTTAAAAATGCGAACCACTTCGGCAATAGCATCAGTTTCTCGAATATGCGAAAGAAATTTATTGCCAAGTCCTTCCCCTTCTGAAGCGCCTTTGACCAATCCGGCAATATCAACAAATTCCACTACCGCCGGAATGGTTTTTGCGGATTTTGAAAAATCAGATAATTTTTGCAATCTTTCATCCGGCACCGGCACTATGCCGACTGACGGATCAATCGTGCAAAAAGGATAATTCTCGGCCGGCACGCTTTTTTTTGTAATCGCATTGAATAACGTGCTTTTCCCCACGTTTGGCAACCCAACAATTCCAATGCTCAATTGCACAAGAGAATACTAACCGAAAATCGCGCGAACAGGAAGAGATCAACAAAAATTTCTAAAATTTATATAAATAAATGCCGTACTAAATAAATTTAATATACCGCTCGGCCCCTTGACAAAAAGTAAAAAACGTTAAAGATGTAGACAGAAGTGAAGATACCGGA
>CAZFCM010000081.1:0-2063 GCA_964517725.1 uncultured Candidatus Saccharibacteria bacterium
GGGATAAATATAAATTTTGATAGCATGTTAATGCGGTTGCAATAAAATGTTCGGTCTAAAAGAAGAAAAAGAAAAAATCGGGCTTATCGGAAAAAAAGCACGGGAAATAAGGGCTTCGGTTGTTGAAATGCTGATTGAAGCCGGTTCTGGTCATACGGCCGGTTCTCTCGGCATGGCGGACGTTTTCGCTGTTTTGTATTTTGGCGGAGTTTTGAAGCAAGATCCGAAAAGGCCCGATTGGGAAGAACGGGACAGATTGATATTGTCCAATGGGCATATTTGTCCAGTTCTCTACGCTTCTATGGCCCATGCCGGTTATTTTCCGGTTGAAGAATTGAAAACTTTAAGAAAATTCGGTTCACGGCTCCAGGGCCATCCTCATCGGGAATTTTTACCCGCTCTCGAGAACAGTTCCGGTCCTTTGGGTTCCGGTCTGTCGCAAGCTGTCGGAATGGCGCTTGCGGACAAAATGGACGCCAAGAAGGACAGGAAAATCTTTTGTCTGATGTCCGATGGCGAACAAGATTGTGGCAATGTTTGGGAGGCGGCCATGCTTGCCAGTCATAATGTTTTAGAAAATCTGATTGCGATTATAGACAGAAATCGGATTCAGATAGACGGTTTTACCGAAGATGTGCTGGAAATAGAACCTCTTTCCGAAAAGTGGTCGGCTTTTGGCTGGCGGGTTTTGGAAGTTGACGGCCACGATGTCCCGAAACTTTTAAAGGTTTTCGAGGAAGCCAGACATTCAGACTTTTTTCGGCATCGTCCGACGGTTGTCATAGCAAAAACTATTCCGGGCAAGGGTGTGTCTGATTGGGAGAATAAATATGAGTGGCACGGCAAAGCGCCGACAGCGGAAGAAGGGAACAAAGCGCTTTTGGAAATCAGAAAAGGCTAAAGCAAAATTTTTTGACGAAAAAATTGTCGGATGCGGATTTTCAGGGTAACTTTTTAAAAATAAAAAATGTTGGATAAAAATTTAAAATTAAACGAAAAAATTTTTCGAGAAGATTGCGAAAAAACACCTATGAGAAAAGGTTTTGGCGAAGGGCTTGTTGAAGCGGCCAGAATGGACGGGAGAGTGGTCGGACTTTGCGCCGATCTAACCGAATCGACCTTTATGCATCTTTTTAGAGAAGAATTCCCGAAAAGATTTATTGAACTTGGCGTGGCCGAACAAAATTTAGCCTCGGTTGCTTCGGGTATGTCGGCGGCCGGCAAGATACCTGTAATATCTTCTTACGCGGTTTTTTCGCCGGGTCGCAATTGGGAACAGATAAGGACGACTATTTGCTATAACAATGCCAAAGTTATAATAGCCGGGAGTCATGCCGGCGTTTCGGTTGGTCCGGACGGAGGCAGTCATCAGGCTCTTGAGGATATCGCTTTGATGAGGGTTTTGCCAAGAATGACTATATTGGCGCCTTGCGATGCCGTTGAGGCCAAAAAAGCGGTTGTCGAAGCGATAAAAATTACCGGTCCGGTTTATATCAGATTAGCCCGTGAGAGTACGCCTGTCATAACCGGTTCGGAGACGCCTTTTGAGATAGGGAAAGCAAAGGTTTTTTACCAACCTGTCGGCGGAGAGGAGGGTGAATCTCGTTTTTCCGTCGGAATAATTTCTGTCGGAGCGATTACTGCCAGGGCGATTCGATCGGCGGAGAAGTTGAAGGGCGAAGGTATTGATGTCGCTGTTATGAATTTGGGTACCATAAAACCTCTGGATGAAAAGTCGGTTTTGGATTTTGCCAAAGAGTTCGGGGCGATAGTTACGGCGGAGACACACCAGTTGGCCGGCGGAATGGGCGGAGCGATTGCGGAATTTTTGTCTGCCAATTTTCCTGTTCCGATTGAATTTGTTGCGGTTAGGGACGAATTCGGCCAGTCTGGCAAACCGGACGAGCTTATGAGACATTATCGTTTGAGCGAAGAATTTATAGAAAAGGCGGTCAAAAAGGTGATTGAAAGAAAAACCCGCTAAAAATTTTTCTTTTTTTTGGGAAGAAAAAAAGGATTGGTTTTTTGTTTTTTTAAATTTCTTTTGGAATGTAATCGGCCGG
>CAZFCM010000082.1:0-2023 GCA_964517725.1 uncultured Candidatus Saccharibacteria bacterium
GAGGGAAAATGAATTTCTACTAACTCTTTGAGGCACAAGCCCTTTTGTTTTTGAATTAATTGATTGACTCGAAAAAATGCTATGTTATAATTCTGAAATTATGAAAAAGCACCTTAAGACCCCAACTAAAATTGTCGGCAAAAGAAAGCATGGTTTCCGTCGGAGAATGAAGACATCCGATGGTCGCAGTGTCCTCAAGCGCAGACGCGCCAAGGGTCGTAAACGATTAACCGTTTAAGACGATCACATCAGACTGGCGATACCATAAATGACCCAAATCATCATCCTGTTGGTTAGATCTTATCAAAAGATCAGCCCGGTGATTTTGCCTCATACGTGCCGTTTCTATCCCACGTGCTCCCATTATGCGATCGGGGCCTTTGAAAAATTCGGTTTTTTCAAAGGGGTGGGAAAAACCCTTTTTCGTCTTTTAAGATGTTCCCCCCTCTCTAGAGGGGGCTATGACCCCATCAAATAACTTATGGAACGAAAAACCCTCCTAGCAATAGCAGTATCTTTTTTATTTTTAATGGTTTACAACTCTTTGGTAATCGCTCCCCAACAGAAACCAAAGCCGTTGGAAACAACGCAAACAACTGAAATTAATAATCTTGCAAAAATTCCGGTCTCCCCTGCCGAAGGGTTTAAGGACGATGACGAACTGGTTGAGATCGGAGGATTTCGAATCCGCTTCTCCGCCGATCAAGGGATAATCAAGGAAATATATAGTAAAACCTATGGTTATGCGCCTTTTCTGAGCCATTTTTTGGATTTTTCCCAAATTGCCACGCTCAAATCGATAACGAAGGATCATAACTCGATTATATTTAATTTTGAAGGCCAGGGCATTCAAATTGAAAATCAGGTAAAAGCAATTGATAATAATAGACTTAGATTCCAAGTTCAAATTGTCAATTTGTCCAATCTAAAAAATGTCCAATTTTCAGTTTTTGATATCGATGGTTACCGAGTCAAAGAAGATAAAAATAAGATGCGCGACTCGATGCTGATGGAGTATTCCTTATTACTCGACAAAAAAGTTGTGCGTAAAAACAATGCTTTCAAGTTCTCTCAAAAGGAAGCTAAGAGCGAAGAAAAGCCGGTGGAATGGTTCGGGTGGCGCGATCGATATCACTTTACAATTTTGGAGCCCGTTTTTAAATCAAAGAGTTATGCGATAAGATGGATTGATGATCACAAAATTCGATTTGAAGTCACTCCCGCAGATTTTGGGGGAGACCCGGCCGAATTTCATTTTAATTTATACCTCGGTCCGCAAGATTTGGTTCTTTTGAAAAGTCTCGACGGTAATTTAAGCAAGATCATGGCCTTCAGTGGAAATTCGCTGCTTGATGCAGTTGAGAAATTTATATATAATTCATTATTGTTCATGAATAAGTATGTCAAAAATTGGGGAGTATCGATTATTTTGATAAGTCTTTTGATTTATGGAGCCACGTATCCACTAACACTTAAAAGCATGCTATCGATGCGCAAGATGCAAGATCTCCAGCCCAAGATGGCGGAATTGCGCGAGAAGTATAAAAACGATCCCCAGAAACTAAACACAGAGGTTGTTCAGCTATACAAAATTCACAATATAAACCCGTTGGCAGGATGCCTGCCAATGTTGTTGCAAATGCCGGTTTTTATCAGCTTATATCAGGTTCTTTGGCGAACACATAACTTTCAGGGCGCAGAATTCCTTTGGATCAAAGATCTTTCTCTGCCGGACAGGCTTATGGTGTTCAGCCAGGAGTTTCCTTTCATAGGAAACGAACTTAACATTTTGCCATTTTTTATGAGTATTGTGATGTTTTTTCAGCAGAAACTGTCATCTAAAAGCATGGTTATCACAGATCCGTCCCAAGAGATGCAGCAAAAGATGATGATGTACATTTTCCCCGTGTTCATAGGGGGGATTTTTTATCATTTTGCTAGCGGACTAACGCTGTATTTCAACGTTTTCTATTTATTGTACACACTAACGCAATAAAAAATGTCCAAATTAGTACAGGCAAAG
>CAZFCM010000083.1:0-2012 GCA_964517725.1 uncultured Candidatus Saccharibacteria bacterium
GACGACCTTACCTAGAGTCGAAGAACTACAAAATCTGAAGTTCAAGCGTCTTGGACACAGAACGCTTAATGCTAATGAGAAAACTGGGTACAAAACTCGAGAACTAAAGACAGCAAAGGCCGATGTGCCTGCATTTTATTTAAAACTGCTCTTTTACAAGTGTTACTCTAACAAGTACAACCCTCATGAACAGGTTGGCATTCTTGCAGTCAATTGTATTGACAAATTAGAGTATATGCCCCTCCAATAGAAATAATAGAGGAAGTGCAAAAAGATGCACCTTTTGTTGACTTCGATCAGGCTACAAAAGAGAAGCCCGATTTACTTGGAGCCGGCATTGCTCGAGCCTTAGAACAAGAGGATAATGATGGGGCGGAATTGTTAAAATATGTGATCATTAAACCGAAAGATTAGGAAAACAACTGGCTCTATTATATGAAATTTCCCAAAAATCAAGTGCCCGGATTCCGAGCATTTCGATAAAGTCAAAAAGACGCACTCGGATGTGTTTTAGGTCCAGTCCTAGGATTAGGGCTGCCTTCACAGCGAAAACTCCTGGGTAAAACCCCCACGAGGGAAGCCTATAGAAAGGCAAAATATAAGGGGCTCAGAAAGCTTGCCTAAACTGTTGGGAGCTTAGCAGCACTGGAATGAATGTGTAGGACTGGCATGTGTTATAAACAAAGGTAAATTACCTTTTCAGTCGGCTAGAAGTCAGAGCGGAACGCCTTGAAGAAGATGGTAGAACCGCGGAAGGAGAATTCTGGAATGGGATTTCTACCAAAATTTGGTAAAAATTTAAAAGGGATTTTGGAATTTGAATATAATTGGGAAAATATTTTATAAAGAATGTAATATATCTGAGGAAGTGAAGGGAAAGAATTATTTGATCTCCGGGCTTATTTTTTTTTCTCTTCGCTGTATTAAAACCATCTTTCTTTTGTACAAATTCCTGAGCAGTTCATTTCTTTTTCTACCAGCCCTAGGAAGGCAAGCACTGCAGTTTTAACATTTGATAAACCACGAAACCTATAAAATGGCTAAACCTTGGAAAGCGTGCAGCGACTAAATAAGCGAAGAAGGGTGTTCAAGAATATCGAACATGTGAGTGAGTTGATAACATGAATATTCAAGATTATACCAATGCGGGGATCATAAAAACCGAGCTTGCAAGGCTGCGAAAATCGATTTTTCCTGAAGAAGATGCTCCAATATCGGTCCCAAGGATGCAACATGTTGCACCCCTCAGGCGTCTCATGTTCTACCAATAACTGAGGACATAATACTTCCAGATGAAGACGAGAAGAGCAATCGAATTCCAGCATCCACATCAGAAGATGCAGAGAATAAAAATTTATATCACGACTTATCTTCTAAAATAGTCAAGAAAGAAGAAGAAAAGAAAAGATCCCTTAAAAAGCAAGCGAAGGTCCGATTTAAAGAGAGCCAAGAACTGCCTGAAAGTAAATCAGAAGCAATCAATCAAGACGAGGAAGTTGTGGATCGAAAAATATTAAAGGCTGAATCCTTAGTAAGGAAAGCAAAAAAAACAGCAGAGTCATATTCTACCTTGTTTGATTTGCTTTGTTAGAAATGCTATTTTCAAAGGATCGGAATAATCGGAGCGAAGGATTATATATTTTGAAAGATGCACTATTGAACCAAGCGTTTGCGCCAATTCTCGCTAAAGACAGGGAAAAAACACTGGTTGCCCTTCTTGGACTGATGAACCATCTGATCTCCGTAAAATCGCACAGGTTGCTATTAAGGCCATGGCCGTTGTAAATACTGGCTTAAAAAATACTTTCAAGAAATCGAAAACAACCGACCTACATTTTTTGCTAGTGTAGAGCAATGCTCTTTTGCTCTTCTCGAACAATTAGGCGATAAAGATGTGAAAGTTAGTACGAAAACTCACGAAATCTGCATGAAACTCTCACTCCATCCAACTGTAGGAATGAAGACCATGGTTGAGCATTTAGCTAATTAGATGCTATGGTAAAAAAGATCTC
>CAZFCM010000084.1:0-1938 GCA_964517725.1 uncultured Candidatus Saccharibacteria bacterium
TCGAAGCTGTTTTGAGATATTTTCAAGCGCGACGGCGCGAAGAAAATATCCAAAACGGGTACTGGTCCTGTAAGGACCGAAATTCCCATTGGGGTCACCCGACTTAAAAATCTCCGTTTACCGAAACGGGGATTTTTATGTCGCGGGGGTGAATGGGATTCGAAGCTGTTTTGAGATATTTTCAAGCGCGACGGCGCGAAGAAAATATCCAAAACGGGTACTGGTCCTGTAAGGACCGAAATTCCCATTTTCGGAATTTTCAAGTATTGACAAAATAAATTAAAAATGTAATATTAAATTAGAGTAATAGGGGGTACCAAACACCACTTTGGGTTGTGAATGTGTCTTGAGAAAAACTCCGACACAATCCAATTCTGTCGAAAAATACCAAAACTATGAATCCGGAATACCTGTCGGGCATCGCTTGCGCTGTGTTTTTCTCGGGAGTGGCGCTTAAAATACCACTCTTCATTTTAGAATTTATTCGGACGAAAACTTTTGGACAACTTGTCGTGTCTAAAAAAATGGACATGACCGGCGGTCGTTTACTCGTCCTGATCTTCCCTATCTTTGTTGTGGCTAGCATAATCGCCAATATAGCGATAAACAATGCGCCACGGGAAGAAACAGAAATATCGGTTTGGTTTTTCACATCTTTGGCTACACTAATCACGATTGCCTCCTTGATCTTTTTCTTTTACACAACCGTCCAGCGAACAGATGAAAAAGTAAAAAACCTGATCAATAGAGGACAACCGATAATTAGAATCTGTTCCAAGAATGATCCCAATAGAATCATTTGGAACTAAATCGCCGAAAACCCCGCTTTGAGAGCGGGGGTTTCTTAATAAAGTTTGCCACCCGTCCCATCCTCTTGGCAAACCGTTCCCTCAGATTACCTCGGCGAGGTATTGGGCGGGTGGCATCGGGGAAACTTTGTTGGATATAGTGTCGGCTCCGCCGACAGCAATTTATTATGTGGCCATTCAACCCCGCCCTAAAGGGACGGGGTCTTCTGGCCACTTCCAATAAAAAATTTAACAGTAAAATTTTCATAGCCCAAGAATCATTTTGTTTCTGTCTCTCTTATATATTTTCTGGTCTCAGGTCCGAAAAAACCGAAAGCTGACAAACCTCTCGATTCTTGAAAAATTATCAGGGCTTTTTTCGTACCAGTGCCAAAAAAATCTGTTTCCATACCGGGAGAACCTGGACCAAAATCAGAAACTATAAAACCGTGACTGTTCAAAAATACTTGGAGTTTTTTTACTTCATCACCCCTTGACCCCAATTTGAGATCAATATCTTTAAAACCTTCGATTCTGGAAAAAGATCCGCTTGTTAAAGAATTAATATACTCTCTGGTTTTGCTTCCAAAATAACCAGTACCCTTGCTTAAACTCAACGGCTTCAAGATAATTTCCAAATTTTTATCCTGAAATTTAGCCAGGGCTTTCAAAGTTAATAGCCCATAATAATTAGTTTCTTTACCCAATGAGCCGTACCCTGAAAAAGATACAAAAAATCCATTCTGATTTAAGAAAATCTGAAGCTGTCTGACATCTTCACCCTTAGAACCCAAAGAAAGATTTCTTTCAAACTTAAAATAATTTTTATTTTTCTCAAATGTCGTAGTGGTTGCGGTCGTAGTAGCCGATATCCCGCCTCCTCCTAAAGGTAAAGAAGCCGATGAAGAAGATGTATTTGCTTGCAAAACAACAGGATAATACCCTCCACCGCCTCCTCCCCCAGACGAAATAATAGGCCCATTTACAGGATTAGAGCAACTGCTTGTATTAAAAGAAACTATTGAACCAAAACTTGTTCCGGCTAAATTTGTCGCATAAGCGCGGAAAAAATACTCCGTGCCACAGACCAAACCAGAAATAGAGGAAGAAAAAGAGCCCACTGTAAAACTTCCAGACTCTGAAGTGGTCG
>CAZFCM010000085.1:0-1926 GCA_964517725.1 uncultured Candidatus Saccharibacteria bacterium
GTTTTTTTGTCAAGTTAACACTTCTATACACATTATATCAAATAATAATATAAAAGTCAATACCCTTTTTAGCCTTCAAAAACTCCCAAAAACAAGTCGGAAAAGGTACAATATCGCCATGACTATAAAATTTGATGACGAAAAGACCAAAGAAAAAATTTCCGCCGTCCGGCAAATAGAAGAAGACGAGGCCCTCCAACGAAAAGCCGAATCTGAAGGATTGCCTTACATAAATCTCTTTCCAAACGCTATAGAAGGGGACGCCTTGCGCCTTGTTCCAGAAAATAAGGCCCGGGAAGCCAATTTAATTCCTTTTAAGCTAGATCTAAAAAAAATCTTTATCGCTTTCAACGACCCGAACGACCAAAAAGTCCGGGACATTATAAAAAATCTGAAAGCCGGAGGTTATGAGACGATTTCTCATATAACCTCGCTTGATTCTATAAAAAAATGCCTGGAAATTTACAAAGGTCTTTCTTTTACCACCGCTTCCGCAATCGGTTCGATGGATATAACCGAAGAAGCTTTAACCCAATATCTTGGAAAAGTCCGAACAATAGCTGATGTTCAAGTCATTATCAGTCAAAATGCTGGTAAAAATTCTCTGACTGAACTGCTTGAAATCATCCTTTCCGGAGCCATTGCAACCCGAGCTTCCGATGTCCACATAGAACCTGAAGAAAAAGAGGCTCGGTTGCGATATCGGCTGGATGGCATGCTCTACGACGTCTCACCATTCAACCTAAGAACATTCAATCTCATTCTGTCCAGAATAAAACTTCTCTCCGGATTAAAATTAAATGTTAAATCCGAAGCCCAGGACGGAAGATTTGCCATAGTGGCTGGCGGAGAAGAAATAGAAATCCGAACCTCAATCGTACCGGGCGGTTACGGCGAATCAATTGTCCTTAGAATACTAAATCCAAAATCAATCGAGGTTTCTCTGGAAACTCTTGGTATAAATTCCCTTCTCTTACCTATCATAAAAGACCTGATCAATCGTCCGCAAGGAATGATTTTGACGACCGGCCCAACCGGAAGCGGAAAAACTACGACACTGTATTCTTTCATGAGATCGGTTTATACTCCGGAACTGAAAATTCTGACAATTGAAGACCCTATCGAATACAAACTAAAAGGCATTGTTCAAACTCAAGTTGAGGAAGAGCGGGGCTACACTTTTCTTGAAGGTTTGCGTTCCGCCCTTCGACAAGATCCGGACATAATAATGGTCGGGGAAATTAGAGATGAAGAAACGGCTCGAACAGCGATTGACGCCGCTTTGACCGGCCACTTGGTTTTTTCTACTCTCCACACAAATAATGCCGCCGGCGCTTTTACAAGACTAATCGACTTAGGTGTAAATCCTAAAGTCATAACATCGGCCGTAACCGCCGCCATGGCTCAAAGACTGGTCAGAAAACTCTGTCCAAAATGCCGAAAACAAATAAAATTGGAAGGTAAAAACCTAGAAGTTATTGAATCCATAGCCAAGAATATAAAAAAGAAAATGCTCGGTTTTGAAATCGCCGAAAAAATCTGGACCAGTGAAGGTTGCGACCAGTGTAATGGGACAGGTTATGCCGGTCGGGTTGGCGTTTATGAACTAATCCTATCCGACAAAGATGTGGAGGAAGCGATCCGCCAAAACCCGAGTGAACGCGATATAAAAAACGCGGCTGAACCGCAAAAAATTCTAAATATGCAAGAAGACGGGGTGTTGAAAGTTTTTTCCGGAGAAACCTCGCTCGAAGAAGTAAAAAGAATTATCGGCTTTGAATAAATTTTGCCACCCGTCCCATCCTCGTGGCAAAACGTTCCCTCGGATTACCTCGGCGAGGTATTGGTCGGGCGACATCGAGGAAATTTTGTTGGAATAGTGTCGGCTCCGCCGACAGCAATTTATTATGCGACCATTCAACCCCG
>CAZFCM010000086.1:0-1921 GCA_964517725.1 uncultured Candidatus Saccharibacteria bacterium
CCCGGGCCTAGCTGTTTTTATTTTGAAAGACCGGTATTCGGTTTTTCGAGGTTCTCCGAAATAAAATACCACCATTACTCCCCGCGCTTCTCTGCCGGCAAAATGAGCCACATCAAAAGCTTCTACTCTGGAAACCTCGTCAAAATTTTTTTTATCCGAAACCCGAAGAGACAACTCTTCGCCTTTAATCATCGCCACATCGCGAATATGAGATAACGCTAAAATTTTTTCTTTAATTTCACCGGCTTTTTCAAAATACATATCGCTGGCCATTTTTTTCATTTCTTTCTTAAGCTTTTTCAATATTTCCGCTTTTTTTCCGGAAAAAATTTTGATTATTTTTTTGACTGATTGCCTATATTCTTTTCCCGAAATCTTCTCGACGCAAACACCCGGACATAAGCCGATATGAAAATTGAAACACGGCCTTTTTGCCCCGAGATTACACTTTTCGTCTCGATATGGAAAAATTCGGCGAATATATTTTAACGCTTCGCTAAGCGCTCTCCCGTTCGGAAACGGCCCAAACTCAGCCAAATTCTTTTCTCGGCCGGACAATTTTTTTTGAAAAAGATTCCTGCCTCGAACCACTTTTACAATCGGAAACTCTTCATCGGTTATAACTAAAAAGTTGAAACTCTTGTCGTCTTTTTCATCAGTATTGTAATGAGGCTGATTTTTTTTTATCAAATTTGCCTCCAAAATTATGGCCTCCAAAACCGAATCGGTTTTTTTGAAATCAAGAGAATCCGCTTTTTCCACCATATCGAATATTAACCGCCCTCTAGTCTCCAGCAAATCAGGAGAAAAATAACTTTTGACGCGGTCTCCAATCGAAGTCGCCCGACCGATATAAAGTATTTTCCGGCCTTTTTTGAAAAAATAAACGCCCGGCGAATCCGGCAGGCTCTTTTTTATTTCTTCTTTTTTCATTTTTCAAAAAGATTTAATGTCGACGCAAAACTCTCTTTAAATATTTGCCTGTGTGAGATTTGGAATTATTGGCTATTTCTTCCGGCGTGCCTTTTCCGATTATTCGTCCGCCTCCTTGACCACCTTCCGGACCGAAATCAAGAATATAATCGGCCGATTTTATCACGTCCATATTATGTTCAATTACCACAACAGTATTGCCCTTTTGAACCAATTTTTGCAATATCTCAATAAGTTTTTTTACATCTTCGTAATGAAGACCTATAGTCGGTTCATCTAAAAGATAAACTGTTTTCTCAAGATGCGGACGATATAGTTCCGAAGAAATTTTAACCCTCTGAGCCTCCCCGCCCGACAAAGTGGTCGCTGATTGGCCAAGTTCAAGATAACCAAGACCGACCTCGTTCAATGTCCTAAGCCGGTCATGAACCGCCGGTATATCTTCAAAAAACTCGTTTGCTTCTTCTACTGTCATTCGTAAAATATCATGCACATTTTTGTTTTTATATTTAACTTCCAAAGTTTCTTTCATAAAACGCTTGCCCCCGCAAATTTCACACTTAACATATACTGTCGGCAAAAAATGCATTTCAACCGCAATTTCACCATTTCCCTGACAAGCCTCGCATCTTCCTCCGGAAACATTGAAAGAAAATCTGTTTTGTTTCCAACCCCTTGTTCTAGCTTCTTCTGTTTCGGCAAAAAGCTGGCGGATGAAAGTCCAAGCGCCCGTGTAAGTGGCGGGATTAGATCTCGGTGTCCGGCCAATTGGCGATTGATCTATCAATATGGTCCGGCTGGCATATTCCGTGCCGGTAAAACTCCCACAATTAAAAACCTCGGCTGATCTGTATCTTCGGTTATATCTCGCCTCAAGATTTCTGTGTAAAATTTCATACATACAAGAAGTCTTGCCACTTCCAGAAACTCCGGTGATCGCGACAAGCCGGCCAAGAGGCAGGTCATGATTCTAGTTTGTGAGGGTTAA
>CAZFCM010000087.1:0-1913 GCA_964517725.1 uncultured Candidatus Saccharibacteria bacterium
CCCCTTTTTTTTGGAGAAGGCCGATCAACATTTGTATCGCGTTCATCTGAAATTAAGATTATCATTTTTTAATCGTTTAGTCAATTTTTTTCTTGGAATATATTTTTTAAAAGAGAAAAAACCGTTCTTTGGGTTTCAAATGAACGGTTTTTGTGTTTTGTCAGGATTTTTAATTTTTTTGACCGGGCGGAGAATCCGGGCCGGTTTCACCGGCGTGCTTTTCTCCGTATTCGTCTTGTTCTTTTTCAAAACCTTCTAGCCAGCCGATTCGTTCTTTGCTGTTTTCACCGTGGATTCTTTTACTTCTTGGTTGGCCACTCTCTGTCTGGTTTGAAAAAATATTTGAAAGCCGATCTTTGCCCGGACGGGAACCGAGCTTGGATAGTTCTTCCGCCGACTCTTTCATAACCCTGTCTTTTTCCGGACCTTCCCCAGAAGCACTCCGCAAGTCCCTTAGGAATTTTTCAGTATCCATAGGAATTTATTGGAACATTTGATCAACTACTTTCTTAACAATAGCGCCGTCAGCTTTTCCCTTCAAGTCTTTCATAATCTCGGCCATTAGTTGCCCAATCTTTGTTTTGTCGCCTTTGAATTTTTTTGCTTTTTTTTCAACAACTTTTTTTATTTCAGATTCGTTCATAAGCGGAGGCAGGTAATTTTCAAGGACTTTTAGTTCAGCCTGTTCTTTTTTAACAAGATCAATACGTCCACCTTTTTGAAATTGTTCTATAGAATCTTTTCTCTGATTAACCAGTCTCCTTAATATCAGAAAAGCTTCAGTGTCTGGTAATTCCTCTTCTACCGGACCCTTTTTAGCTAAAAGAGCATTCATAAAAGCAGCTTTGATATCTTTTAAAACATCCAGTCGGACTGATTCTTTAGCCAACATCGCTTTTTTTGCTTCCTCTATAATATCTTTATGTATGCCCATCAAAGATTTTTAACTTTTAAGTTTCAGTTGAGCGGAATTATACCATGAATGCTATAATTATTTTATGGAAACACTGTTGATAGTAATTTCAGTCGTCGTTGCCGTTTTGCTTGGAATAAACGCCTTTTTTTTCGTTCGGTCGCGTTTAGCTGAAAAAAACAGCTCAAAAACAGCCGAAGTTGGTCTTCAGCTTATTCTCCAACAATTAAACGAGATGTCTAGAACGGTCGATGCGAAGATAGGGGAGTCTTCTAAGGCGATGGCGGAAGCAGTTAGGGGTCAATTTAGCGAATCAGCCAAGTTGATAAAGGATGTGACAGTCGGACTTACAAAATTGGATGAGACTAATCGGCAGGTTGTTTCTTTTGCCGATCAGCTTCAGTCTCTTCAAGATATACTTAAAAATCCGAAACAGCGCGGAATTCTTGGCGAATATTACTTGGAAACGCTATTGAAGAATGTTTTGCCTCCTGGTAGTTTCAGAATGCAATATCCATTTTCTGATGGGACGATAGTTGATGCGGTTGTTTTTGTTAAAGACAAGATTATTCCTATCGATTCAAAATTTTCGCTCGAAAATTACAATCGCCTGCTTGAGGAAAAAGATCCGGTAGAAAAAGAAAAACTTGAGAACTTGTTTAAGAAGGATTTAAAGCAGAGAATAGACGAGACATCAAAATATGTTAAGCCGGCAGAAAACACTATGGATTTTGCCTTTATGTTTATTCCCCATGAGGCTATTTATTACGATCTTTTAGTTTCCCAAATTGGCGCCGTTAAGATTAATACTCGTGATCTCATCGAATATGCTTTCAAAGAGAGGCGGGTGATTATTGTTTCGCCTACATCTTTTTTGGCTTATCTCCAGACTGTCCTTCAGGGATTGAAGGCTTTACAGATAGAAGAATCGGCTAAAGATATAAGAAAGAAGGTGGAAGATCTGGGCCGGCATCTTGGCGCATACGAGGAGTTTATGGAT
>CAZFCM010000088.1:0-1903 GCA_964517725.1 uncultured Candidatus Saccharibacteria bacterium
CAAGACCACGTCAAAAAATTGGAAGTTGATTTAGCAAAACCCGACTTAAAGCCGACGACTGGCGACGCTCCCCGAGCCGCCAGTCGTTTTTTAGCGACGAGTCAATTTCACGCGCTCTTTATTTCATCTTTCCCCGTTTTTTACAGCTGGGCAGGGCTTTTTTGCTTACACTGGGAGCATAAGATTTGGAAACCATCCCGCTGGGAACAGTTTTCCACTTGGTTTTTTGTCAGAGGAGTATCGCCATGACGGAATTGGAAAAGAAAGCCTTTTACACAGCAACCTGCCAGATTTGCCTGCTGGCGGAAAATCTGAAAGACTGCCAGGCCTGCCAGTTCAAGATCGGTTTGACCGCCGAAGCCCCTGCCGCGTTTTTCCTGCTCCCCGTTGAACAGCCGCGTGCCGACCTGCGCATCTCGGCCCTGGCCTGATGCGCCGCCCTGCGCCGCTCAGGTTAGAAGAGACCGCTTCCCGGCCTTTGTGCCCGCCGGGATAGTCCAGCGCGAAATTGGCGGGTGGGGCATGCAAGCTCGCCGATGACAAGAAAATTCGACAAATAAACGCTTCAAAGCCTTCCCTAAGAAAAAAGGCCGGGCATCTTTTTCCAGATGCGAGGCCTTTTTACATTCTCTCTTTTGCTCATCCCTTGACACTGCTGTTAATCGTTGGGCGCGTTTGACTTTAGCCTTGTATTATGTTCATAATAATATTGTCGAAATTCAATCCCGTTAATTCTCGATACACATTCGCGAGGATAGAACGTCGAGCGTTGTCTTTTTCAACCAAATAAGCGTCTATGATGACATCATAGCAAGAATTATTACACCAAAACGCACCCTTTAAGACATTGATACCTTTTTCTACCGCCTGGTTATCGCCACTCAAAACTAATTCCATGCCCTGAGATACTATTTGCGAAGTTTTCCACTGAGCAAAAACTGGTATTGCAAATATTGAAATCAAACCTAAAATGACCATTGCCAAAAATAGTTTTTGAACTTTTACTTTGCCTAAATGCGCGAACCCCATTACGCAAGTAAACAAAACTTGTCAAAAATGGGATAAAGCCAAAAACCCCAATTACGATTACCAACCCAATTAAACTAAATGGTAACATAACTACACCAAGAATAAATGCGAATATCCCACCTAAAAATAGAATAGCGGAAAAATAGCTACACCATTTGGAATCCAACTTGTGACCATAAGCCAGCCAAACTAAGTAGAATATGCTTCCTAAGCTAATTGCAAGATAGAAAAAAACATGATATGGGGCCAAATAACTGTCTATGAAATCTGCTTTGCTACCTGTGAATACAATTGGGTCAAAAAATAGACAAAGAATAGGCGCAATTCCTCCAAATACAACATCAAAAACGAGTTGTTTTTTTGTGGATTCAGAAGAAAACTGCTTACCCAAAAATCTGATTTTAGCTTCGAAAGCTTCTTTATTCATTCACTATTTTCCAAAAGCACATAGAACCAAGCGCCTAACGGACTGGCGTTATCGGCAAGGTCGGGATTTGTCGAATAAAAGCCAAAGGTAGAATCCGTCGTTGGGGCTGAATCCCCTCAAGTGTGGGCAACGCCTACACTTGTCCAATGCACCCAATCAAGCTGGTGGGTTATCATTTTCCCGAAAGGACATGGTCATGTTCAGATGACTGTGGGATCCGGCCGAAAGATTTATGTATTGGCGGCCAGAACCTCGATTAGGAAGCTGTAATTCCTTTTATCAGCCGTGCCATTCAGTCCTGCCCGACAATTGAGGTCTTTCGTTTTTCAAAAGGCATCGCGGAGTGCCTTTTTTAGGTTGAGGACAAAGTCAGAAAATCCTTCCAAAAGAGCGTTTTTTGCCTGATTCTGGTTTCTTAGGACGCGATGTTGGGTGCGCTTTTGAAAA
>CAZFCM010000089.1:0-1874 GCA_964517725.1 uncultured Candidatus Saccharibacteria bacterium
GGATAAAAAAATAAAGCGGTTTTTTATACCGCTTATTTTTAAAAAATTTTTACTTTTATTCCGATGCTTAAAATTAATATATATGTACTAAAATTAAATATGAGGTGATGATGCAAATAAAGGCCGCCGAGAGACATGAAGAACTCTCGGCGGCCTTTTTGATTTAAAAATGCCCGTCTGACGAAACGCCAGACGGGCATGTTGTGGACAACGCGCGCCTAATTTTGGTCCACAACCCCATGGAAACTATCTTAGGGTGCCACTTTTAAGAATTTGGGTCGCGGAAGTATCCGCGTAAAGTGGTCAAACCTTTTTTTATTAGGCGCCTAGGTACGCCTTTCAACCCAGCCCTTTCGCGTGACTGTAAGTTAGCCGTCTTTTGGAAAATGGGCGCATTCCCGCAGTGGCTAGACGGCATCGCTCCACTGTCTGATGGTATTATACTACTTCCACATCTTTTGTCAAGGCAGAATTTCATTTTCTTTTATATTTTCTCAAAATATGCTTATCTTAAGACGTTTTTTTGCTGTCTGTTTTTTACTCACTAAGCGCTATACGCTACACCCTAAACGCTCTATAATTTCTTCATGGAACCTTTTGCTCACAAAATCAGGCCGAAAAGTTTAAACGAATTCGTCGGCCAGGATCATTTGGTCGGATTGAACAGGCCGATTCGAGTAGCCATCGAAAAAAGACATCTGTTTTCTTTTATTCTTTGGGGGCCGCCAGGTTGTGGAAAAACCACCTTGGCCAGAATTTATGCCAGAAGCCTTGACGCGGAGCTTTTTGAACTCTCGGCTGTTTCGGCTGGCAAAGATGATATAAGGAAAATTATTGGTATAAATTGTTTAAGACCAAAAGTTCTGTTTCTGGATGAAATTCATCGTTTCAGCAAATCCCAACAGGATTATCTTTTACCGTTTGTGGAGAATGGCGGATTAACGCTTATAGGAGCCACGACAGAGAATCCAAGTTTTGAAGTTATCGCTCCGCTTTTGTCTCGTTGTCGAGTTTTTGTATTGAACCCCCATTCGGAGAAAGAGATGGTAAAAATCATAAAGCGAACCGGCTTAAAAATGAAAAAGGAAGTCGTCGACTGGTTGGCCAAAATGGCTGATGGGGACGCTCGTCAGGCAATTTCTGTGCTTGAGGCCACTCGCGAACTTTATGGTGAAATTGTTTTGGAGAATATAAAAAATGCTGTCCAGTCTAAATTTTTACGTTATGACAAAAGAGGCGAAGAACACTACAACATAATCAGCGCTTTTATAAAAAGCATGCGGGCGGGCGAAAGTAACGCGGCGATTTATTATTTAGCTAGAATGATAAACGCCGGTGAAGATCCCAAATTTATCGCTAGACGGATGGTAATTTTTGCCAGTGAGGATGTTGGTTTGGCTCAGCCGACAGCTTTAGTCGTTGCCAATGCGGTTTTTCAAGCAGTTGATACAATCGGTTTACCGGAGGCCGGAATAAATTTAGCTCACGGCGTCGCTTACTTGTCCGGAGCAAAAAAAGATCGTTCAGCTTACGAAGCTCTTGGTCTGGCGATGAAGGATGTTGAGTCTTACGGCACATTGCCTGTCCCTCTAAAACTAAGAAATCCGGTTACCAAACTGATGAAAGATTTGAATTATGGAAAAGATTATGAAAAATATCCGTCGGTTAATGAAAAAGGAGGTTTTTTGCCGGAAAAAATAAAAAGTCGCAAATATTTTTAAAAAATTTTTCGGTTGCAATAGTTTCTTGCTGAAGTAATATTCAATTGGCGTATGTGATTGGTTCTTTCTCAGGACGCTTTTATGAAAATAATTGATCCAAAAGAGCATTTGAGGTGGTTTATTCACTTGAAGCATTCTGGCCGTAATGGAGTA
>CAZFCM010000090.1:0-1828 GCA_964517725.1 uncultured Candidatus Saccharibacteria bacterium
AGGTAATCCGAGGGAACGATTTACCGCGAGGATGGGACGGGTGGCAAACTTTATTAAATCCGCCGGACCTAACGGAAAATTCGGTGGTTAGTGTATAATCTAAATATAAAAACATGCTGTTTGATCTAAAAGTAATTCATTCCGTGCTAGACCAGCTTGAAGAAGAAAGGGGTATTCCGCGCGACAAAATAATTGAAGCGATAGGCGCTGCTTTAGCCACCGCCTATAAAAAAGAATATGGAAAAAAAGGGCAAATCGTCAGGGCAAAATTCGACATTGCTTCGGGTAATACTGAATTTTTTCAAGTCAAAATAGTTGTAGATGAAACAAAAGTAATTATCAAAAAAGAAGGAGAAGAAGTGGAAAGAAGCCCTTCAGACGATAGAATTTTTTTCAATCCGGAGCATCACATAATGCTTGAGGATGCCAAAAAGATAAAGAAGGATGCCATTTTGGATGATGAAATCATTTTCCCCTTGGATGCCAAAGATGATTTTGGACGAATTGCGGCCCAAACAGCCAAACAGGTTATCATTCAGAAAATAAGAGAGGCCGAAAAAACATCCGTTATGACGGAATACGGCGAAAGAGAAGGAGAAATAGTCTCCGGCACAGTTCAAAGAATAGAAAGAGGAAATATTTATGTTGATATGGGCAGAGCGGTCGGCCTATTGCCTTTTGAAGAACAGATACCTGGAGAAAGATTCCGCCAAGGTGAACGAGTCCGTGCTTATCTTTTTAAAGTCGAGGAAAATCCCCGAGGAATTTTTCTTAAACTTTCCCGTTCACATCCCAAATTTATATATGAACTATTCAAGATTGAGGCGCCGGAAGTGGCCAACGGTGTTGTTGAAATAAAAGCTATTGCTCGGGAGCCCGGCTCACGTTCAAAAGTGGCTGTTAATTCAAATGACGAACATATCGACCCGGTCGGTTCAATGGTCGGCCAGCGTGGCGTGCGAGTCTCCACGGTTATGAGCGAACTAGGCGGAGAAAAAATAGACATAATAGAGTGGTCTTCCGACCCGGCCAAATTTATCTCAGACGCCCTGTCACCAGCCAAAACTCTTGAAGTTAAGATAAGCGAAGAAGAACATCGGGCAAACGTTATAGTGGCCGAGGACCAACAATCTCTGGCTATAGGAAAAGGCGGACAAAATGTTCGATTGGCGGCGAAACTTACCGGCTGGAAAATTGATATCCGATCGCTTCAAGGAGAATCTGTTATAAATTCCGAAGAACTGATCGAGGAAACATCGAGCGAAACGGAAAAACCGAAAAAATCAGCTATTCAATAATAGACTTCCGATATAATTTCTAATAATTTCAAAGAAAAAGTGGCAAATTAATTTAAGACCAGACGCACGAAGTGAAACACTTCGTGCGTCTTCTCATATCAAGGTCCTTGATTATCAGGCCAATTTCTGATAAAAATCTTTTATTAATCGACTTTAATAACAAGCAAAATATGAGCGGATATATAGTTTTCGCCATCGCCAGTTCAGTCCTAGCCATACTTTACGGGCTCGGCACAGCAAAAAACATTCTCGGAAAAAGCGCCGGCAACCAGAGAATGCAAGAAATTTCCCTAGCTATACAAGAGGGAGCAAAAGCTTACCTCAATAAGCAGTACAAGACCATCGCTCCAATCGCTCTCGTAATATTTGCCGGACTTTGGTATCTGATAAATCTAGAGACCGGCATCGGTTTCATAGTCGGCGCTGTGTCTTCAGCTCTTGCCGGTTATATAGGCATGAACGTTTCCGTAAGAGCTAATGTCAGGACAACCGAGGCGGCCAAAACAGGACTATCTTCCGCTCTTTCAGTG
>CAZFCM010000091.1:0-1823 GCA_964517725.1 uncultured Candidatus Saccharibacteria bacterium
TGAACTTGAAAAAGACCTGTCCGAGGCCAAAAGGGGAATAAATCTGATATTAAAGGATGGCGAAGCTTTCTTGGCTACTTCTCCGGAAATTTCCTCGTTAATTGAAAATCTGACCAAAGAAATGCTTTCAAAAGACATTGGCCGAGCCGGTTTGGAAACTTTGACTGTCATTTTGTACTACGGACCAATTTCAAGAAGAGATATAGACTATATCAGAGGCGTAAATTCCACTTTTACCTTGAGAAGTCTTTTAGTTAGAGGTTTGGTCGAAAAAATAGAGGACAAAAATGATCAAAGGGTTTTTCTTTATCGCCCGACGATAGATGTGCTGGCTTTTCTCGGTGTAAATAAAACAGAAAATTTACCAGATTACGAAAAAATTCGTTCTGATTTTTCAGAATTTATATCCAATCGAAATAAGGTTGAAAACGAATCCGGAAAAGAAAATCGGCTCGTTGATTAAAAAATAAAATGAATTCAGAATTTGAAAATCAAAAAGAAGAAAGCAATACGGGTAATTTGGCTCCCCAAACTAAAAACAAAAACCTATTAGACTCTTTTGAGCTCCTATGGTCTTTCTTGGGACTTTTA
This sequence comes from uncultured Candidatus Saccharibacteria bacterium, assembly GCA_964517725.1. Classification (GTDB taxonomy): domain Bacteria; phylum Patescibacteriota; class Minisyncoccia; order Phycocordibacterales; family 2-02-FULL-43-11; genus 2-02-FULL-43-11. The sequence continues at coordinate 592 of CAZFCM010000091.1, forward strand.
TTGATTTTGTCACCATTCTTAATTTTTAACCAAAAAACACCAAATATACACCCGGCAAAAACTGCCAGTGTCGCTGAAGCTTTAGTTATTAATCCATTTGACAATATAGAAATAGAAGCTTTAGCGGCTTATGTTTTAGATATAAATTCAAGCGAAGTCTTATTTGAAAAAAACAGCGAGGTCCAATTGCCCCTTGCCTCCTTAAATAAAATAATGACCGCCCTTACTGCTCTGTCGGCTATTCCAGATTCCACCATGATAACGATAGATAAAAGGGACTTAGAACTCGAGGGGGATAGCGGGCTTTACGCTGATGAAAAATGGCGTTTGGACGATTTGCTCATGCTTACGCTTATAGAGTCGTCGAACGACGGGGCAATCGCCGTCGCTTCTTCGGTCGGCGCCATTGATTCCGCAGAGCCAGATCGGGAACAAGCCACCGGACATTTTGTTGAAATGATGAACGAATTGGCCGTCAAACTCGAAATGTCTCAGACCAAATTTTTTAATCCGACCGGTTTAGACATTACGCCTTCGATTTCAGGAGGTTATGGTTCGGCCAGAGACATTGCCAGACTTTTAGTTTACGCCGTAAAAAATTATCCTGACATTTTTAGAAATACCAAATATCCAAGTCTTAAATTAAGATCCGCAAGCGAGTTAAATCACACTGCAGAAAACACAAACAAAGCTCTAAACGGAATTCCTGTTATAATTACCTCGAAAACCGGATATACCGAACTTGCCGGTGGTAATTTAGCGATAGTTTTTGAAGCGGGACCGGGAAATCCAGTAGCTGTTGTTGTCTTGGGTTCCACACTTGATGGCAGGTTCGAAGATGTAAAAAAACTGGCATGGGCTGCCATTGATCGAATTTCAGAAATCGCTAGCCAAAATTTAAACGAAAACAAAAATTCGACTCAAAATGATAATAACTGACATAGCAAAAATATTTATACCCGCCGCCTTCTCTTTCGTAACAGGAATCTTTATAGCTTTTCCATTGGCTAAATTTCTTTATTCAAGAAAGATGTGGAAAAAAAAGGCGAAAGAAGAGGCCTTTGACGGTTCAAAAACGCCAATCTTCAACAAAATGCATGCTGAAAGGGAAGTGAACGTGCCTCGAATGGGCGGTGTTCTAATTTGGATCGCTGTATTTATTACCACATTAGTTGTTTTCGTTGCCGACCTGTTTTCCGAAAATTCTTTTTTCAACAAGTTAGATTTTTTAT
>CAZFCM010000092.1:0-1820 GCA_964517725.1 uncultured Candidatus Saccharibacteria bacterium
CCATCCTCGCGGTAAACCGTTCCCTCGGATTACCTCGGCGAGGTATTGGGCGGGTCATTGGGACTTTGTTGAATAAGAGCAAGCTCCATTCATCAAGCCACCACGCGCAACACCAATCCTCGCCCCAATGAGACGAGATGTTTTGGCCACTCCCAACAAAAATCACCGAATATCTTTTACCGAGAAAAGCTCCCCGGCAATATTGCCAGCCTCGGAAAGAATTTTTTTCTTTTTAAGCAGAATTTCGCTTTTTACCGCACCGACGCTTTTTACAAAGACAATATCATTCTTGACGACGATGTCTCCTTTGCCGATTTCAAAACCTCCCAGATTGTCGTTTAGAGCCTTTAGAACGGCTTTTTTTGAAACATCCTCCTTCAAACCAAAACTTTTAAACCTTGAGAGAAGTTCGGATATTTTTTTCATCTTTTTACCGATTCATCGGCATGACAATATAGGTAAAGGTGGTATCCGACACCCCTCTTAAAACAGCCGGCTTGTTTCCCTCAGAAAAAGACAGAGAAACACTGTCTGAACGGATAACCTGCAAGCAGTCGGAAACGTATCGATGATTAAAACTTGCGGTTGTTTCCTCCCCTGATATAGCCGCTTGAATCGAAGTGCTTCCTTCACCTATATCAGCATTTTTTGATTTCAATTCTATTTTTCTTTTCGCCGGGCTGACCGAGAAAACAGTCTGGTTGAATGAATCAGAAAAAACCACCGAGGTCTTGAGAGCTCTGGATAATTCTTCTTTGAGCGCAACCGCTTCGGTTTTGCAATCTTTCGGTATTATTTGCTTATAATCGGGAAAAGATCCATCCACCACTCTTGAAACAAAATATAATCCGTCGGCCTCAGCAGACATTTGGTTTTTACCAAAAACAAACTTGACCTTATTTCCGGACGCTTCCTCCAAAATTCTCGCCAGTTCAACCGCATTTTTCACCGGTATAATTGTCTGGCCAATTTCTTTGTCGGAATCAATTAATACTTTTTTTTCTGCCAACCGGAAAGAATCAGTTGAAACAAAAACCAAATTTTTTCTGTCGCTAAAAACAACAACGCTGGCCAATTCTGGTTTAACATGCGAAGGCGAAGCGGCAAAAGAAACAGATCTTACCCCGTCGGCAAAATGTCCGGCGGGTAAAGTAACGCTTGTTCCGCCAGAAACTCGAGGTATTTGGGGGAAATCGTCCGGACTAACCCCTTTGATAACCGCCTCGCTTCCGCCCGATTTTACCTTTATGTTTCCATCGGTTACATCCATAACCACCTGTTTGTCTGCCGTTGCGTTGCTTAAAAAGCCCGCCAATGTCGCCCCCTTAATTGCCACTCGACCTGTTTTTTCAGACTTGGCAGGAAAAGAAACTTCGATTCCTATCTCTAAATTTGTTGATTTTACCGTAATTTCACCCGGAGAAAATTCCAAAAGAACTGCGGATAATATTGGCAGTGTCGGATTTTTATTTGTTGCTCTGTCGGCAAGACTAACCGCCTTTTCTAATTTTTCTCTCAAACACTCTATCCTCATGTTTTTTAATTATTTAATATAGATATATATATTTATTATAATAGCCCTGTTGAAAAGTGGATTGTCCAAAAACCTTTTGTTTCAATGAGTTTTTCGTTCTTTTTTAAAATCAAACATGTTGATAATTATTTTGTTTTATCGGGGATTATTTTGTTCGGCGGGTTTTTTTGAGTCTTGTGAACAAGACGACTATTGGATATTAACAACCAATCAACAAACTAATCAACAGCCTCAAAGCATCGCTCTTATCTGGGCTATGTCTTGTTCAAGCCCTTGGTCATTTCTT
>CAZFCM010000093.1:0-1812 GCA_964517725.1 uncultured Candidatus Saccharibacteria bacterium
GCCAACATGGCCGTAGTGGTTGTTTTGCCGTGAGTACCTGACACAACAATAGTAAATTTATCCCGAGAAATTTCTCCCAAAGCCTCGGCATAAGAAATCATCGGTAAATTAAATTTTTTCAGCTCGGTAAAAAAAACCGGTTCGGCCACCGATATAGCTGCCGAATAAACTATTAGGTCAACATCCTTTGGCACATCGCTAATTTTTTGGCCTATTGTTACCTTCGCTCCTTCCTTTCTAAGGCCCGATATGATTTCGGAGTCGGCCAAATCAGAACCATAAACTTCCTTTTTTTGGTAAAGACAAAAACGAGCGATAGCTGACATGCCTATCCCACCTATACCCACGAAATATATTTTTTTGGCTTTTTTCAACATCTTTTAAACAATATCAAAAACTAAAAAAAACAAAACATTATAAAGATTAACGCCTGGAAGCAATATTTTTAAAAATTAAAGATTAAGGTCGAAAAAGTGATCTTTCTGAACCATAATAAAACAATCGTAATGTCCAACAGTCAGCTTAAATTTTAATTTTTTAAAAACATCCAAGATTTATTACTCATTAATTATCGTCCATAATCACACATACTAACCAATTATCACAAACTATTAACTATCCTTAAAAACTGGTCATTCCTGTCATATTCATTCTTAAAACCCCAAGGAGGTAGACCAAAAGAAGCAAACCCCGGAGAAAATAAAATTACATCACCCTTTTTTGCCACGTTCTTCGCTTCCTCCAGAGCCTCTTTAAGACTGCCGACTTCTTTAAAATCACCTATTTCGAAAGATCCTTCCTTTACAAAATCTTTAAGCCGATTTGTTCCGCTACCCGGCAAAAAAACTGATTTTCTACAATGTTTGGGGATTTCTTCAACTAATTCCCGAATCTCAAGCCCTTTATCTGATCCGCCTAAAATTAAAACTATTCTCCCGATAGATTGGCCATGTCGTTCAAAAATCGACCTCATGGCAACAATAGTCGATTGTGGTGTAGTAGAATTGTTATCATTGTAGATTTTTACTCCGTCTAATTCCCGAAGAAACTGCAATCTCCCATCCATCGGATGGAAATCTTCTACCGCCTTTCTTATCACTTCTTCCGGAACATTCAGCGAACGAGTCGCCAAAATCGCGCACATAGCATTTTGTCGATTATGCTGGCCGATAATATTCAACCGCCAATCTTTTGGAAAATCTTCGGGACTGGCAACCTTCGTCCAATCTGGCAAATGAAAAGATCTTCCGTATTTTTTTACAGCTTCAAAAATCCCATCGCCAACAATCAAAATATCCCCGGCTCTTTGAAATCTAAAAATATTAACTTTATCGGAAAAATAACTCTCCATTGAACCTTGATAATAATTCATGTGATCTTGCATAAAAGTTGTGAAAACAGCCACATCGGGAGAAATCTTTGAATCGCCAAAACCTTGTAATTGCCAAGAATCTAATTCTAAAACAATAAAATCGCCAGATTTAACTTTCTCTATAATCGGAAGAATCGCTGTATCCCTAATATTTCCACCCAAGTGAATACTCGCATTCTCAAACTCCGACCCGCTAACTATCGATCTCCTCAATATCTCATAAATTAACATTGTCGTTGTGGATTTACCCCTTGTCCCTGTCACCCCGATAATTCTTACTCCGTCCGGCACCAACTTCGCAAGAAGCGAAGCGCTCATCTCTATTGGAATACGACTACGAATCGCTTCAGCCAAGAAAGGAGAATCGAGGGGCACTCCGGCAGATTTTAAAATAAAATCTGGTTTCCAATCACCCTTTCCCGAAAAATCCTCTAGCCGGT
>CAZFCM010000094.1:0-1788 GCA_964517725.1 uncultured Candidatus Saccharibacteria bacterium
TTCCTCCAATAATATTTCCGGTATCAAATGCAACAAAGCATCGCCTAAAAGAGCACCCACAGACAAAGAAACTAAAAAGAACACCGTCCGACGCAAAGTGTTTTCTTTCAGAAAGAAAGTCAATAAACCAACGAAAGAAAGCAGGCTTATGGCTCCAACCCCCAGTAAAGCGTAAATTTCTATCATATTATTGATTATAATCCTTTTTCTTCCTCTGTAAAACCCTTTATGCTATGATGTTCGGGCTAAATTATAATAATAAAAAATATATGGATCAAAAACAAAATTTATTATCTGTCCCAATAGCGATCGTGGCGGCCGGAATAATAATCGCTGGAGCTATTTTTATAACCAAATCGCCAAATGACAAAGAAATAACCGAAAAAGAAACCGTTCAGGCTCCTGCCGGAAAATCTTTGTCCATTCCGCCGGTATCTAGTTCGGATCATCTTCTCGGCAATCCAAACGCGCCTATTCAAATAATAGAATATTCGGATTATGAATGTTACTTCTGCGATAGATTTTTTCCAACTTACAAAAAGCTAGTGGAAAATTATGGCAAGAAAGGCGACTTAGTTTGGATCTACCGCCATTCACCTATAAGGCAAAGTCATCCTAACGCTGAAAAAGCGGCCTTGGCCGCCGAGTGCGCCGCTGAAATTGGTGGCAATGCCAAATTTTGGGAATACACCGACTATATTTTTGAAAACAACGATCCGCAAACAGCCAGTTTGTCTAAGTTTGATTTTTCTAACGCCGCCAAAAACATCGGCCTAGACAAAAACAATTTCGACGAATGTCTTTCCGCCAAACGCGGGCTTGCTAAGATTTCAGCCGACGAGAAAGGCGGTTTTCAGGCGGGGGTTGACGGAACACCTTCCAATTTCATAGTTCTAAAGAAGCCTTTATCGGAAAAGTTAGCCAGCGATATCACCTCTCAAACAGCCGATCTTATAGATCAAACCGGCCAAAGGTTGGTCAACATTGATAATAGCCGAAAAATTATCGCCACTTTCGGCGCCCTCCCTTACGATATTTTTGACCAGATAATCAGCGCCATACTCGTTGAACAAAAACCTTAAAAAGGGTCTTTGTTTAAAATAGATTAAACTGGAAAAAGCTTTCTGAACCTAGCGGTTTTTCTTAAGATTTTTTCCAACCCTTGTCTTTTTGGCGGATAAACCCCTATTTTTTGAGGCTGTTGTCTTTTTCCCTGATTTTGCTGATTTTACCAATTTTTCAGAATTTATCTTTATACCAAGTTCAACCAGTTGTTCTGGCAAAACCTCTGAAGGCGCCCCCATCATAAGATCTCTACCCTCACCGGTTTTAGCAAAAGCTATAACCTCCCTTATATTAGGTTCATTTTCGAGAAGCATTATAAGTCGATCAAAACCCCAAGCTATTCCGCCATGAGGAGGTGTCCCGAACGAAAAAGCCTCCAACATATGGCCAAAATTTACATTTATCCTATCGTCCTCATAACCCATTATCTGAAACACAGATCGCAAAGCTTCTGGTCTATGATTTCTAATGCTTCCTCCACCAATTTCATAACCATTTAAAACCACATCGTACTGGGTCGTCAAAATATCACCAATATTTTTCTTGGAAAAAAGCCATTCCATATGCTCCGGCTTCGGAGCAGAAAAAGGATTGTGAGTAAAAGTCCAACCGCCGTTATCGTTTTTCTCAAAGAAAGGAAAGTCAACCACCCAGACAAAAGCCAAGAGGTTTGGATCATTTCTATCTTTTCTTAAATCTGGTTTATCCGACCCGTACTTTTCC
>CAZFCM010000095.1:0-1721 GCA_964517725.1 uncultured Candidatus Saccharibacteria bacterium
AGGTTGAGTGTCATTTTCCAAATCTTTTCGCAATGATTGACAATAAACGGGTAGCGACGCAGGTTATGACAATGAGCAACTCAACGATTCCGATAATGACCGGAATTGAGGCTATCACAACAATCATGAAGATTGCGGTCATTTCAAAGATTGACGTTGAAGACATAAGTTATTTTCCTTTCCTTTGTCTTTTTTTGTTTCCGGATCGCATTATAAGCCATATAGCCAGTTTGGTGTAGATTACAGATCCCACGATGCCCAGCAGGACAATTATTGGGATCGAGAAGAGCAAATATCCGATTTTCATACCGTCGTCTTTCTTTTTTACTACATTTTCTTTTCAAATAGTATAATAGAAAAGCTTTTTTTCAAGTTTTTTGGAGTTCAAAAATACCGATAGACTACTTTGAAGATTTTATCAAGATTCATCGGCTTTCCATAAAATTTCTTATGGGTGTTCGGCTTTCTATGTAGCTGGTGGAAAAATCGGCAAAAAATATAAAAAGAATGATAACAACAGCCGATATTAAAGAAATTATAGCTCGGGTTGAAGCGGGCCAGCCCTGCTTTTTTATTTCGTAAGGAATAGCTAAGGCGGCAATGCTTGCGAGAAAGGGTAGGGCAAGGGCGACGATAAAAAGCGCTCCAAAAATAAGGTAATCGGCGCCTAGAGAAATTGTCGAAGTAAAAAATGTTCGAATTACAAACTTGGCGATTAAAATTATATTATCGAAAAAGAAAACTATAAAATAGCCGAAAAAAAGAAAATACAAAATTGTAACAGCCGACCTTGGTTTTTTTGCGAAATAATATTCCAATATTCTTTTCGGGTATGAAGGCTCTTTATTTTTTGCATGAAAATCGCTCATGTTTTTTTGTTCCAAAAATTTGTAAAGGGAGATCTCACGAGAGTCTCTCCCTTTATGCCGAAGTCTTATTTTCTTTCGGCGCGGGGGTGTAGTCGTCCGGCTGACACCTCGTCCAGATTTTCCCTTTTTTATCTTTTATGTTGAAGCAGTTGAAAGCTACATCGACATAAACGACCAGGAAAAATTCTTCTGGGGGAAGCGGACTTTTACCCAAACTGCTTTTACGCACAACTTTTGAAATGTGCGGAACCAGACTTTGCACCCGCAGATCTTCCATAAAACACCTCCTTTCTTTTAAAAGTGCGCGGGAGCACCCATACATAATATAACTAATTTACAGGAAGTATGTCAATCCCTTTTTTGTGACAAAAATTCTTGATTTTCGTTATATAGATAGGGAAAGGTCGGTATAATTATGATTATCTCGGCGGGCGGGGCGAGCACAGGCTCGCCCCATAATCCGTCGCACGAGTTAAATTTTATTAGCGAAACATCTTTACTTTCGGATTTTCTGTTTTAGGATAAAATCAAAGCGAGACTTATCTAATAATCAATCAGCTTTATGTCTGTTTCAGAAATTAAAAAGATGCGCGACGAAGATATTTTGTCATGTTCTATAAAAGAGCCGGCTTTTTTCGAAGAGTTGGTCGAAAGGTATAAAAAGCCTTTTTTGAGGAAGGTGGCGCCGATTGTTTTTCAAGTGGGCGGTTTGGATGTCGCCGAAGACATTGTTCAGGAGACTTTTGTTAAGATTTATATCAAGGCCAATCGTTTTTCCGATCGCGGGAACGGCTCATTTCGAGCTTGGGCTTATTCCATTTTGTTGAATTCCTGCTACAGCTTTTTAAGAAA
>CAZFCM010000096.1:0-1685 GCA_964517725.1 uncultured Candidatus Saccharibacteria bacterium
CAACATACGTTTTTCCTGCAAGGTCTTCTGGTTGCCGCTCTACCAGCACCTCAAGGGCGTTTTCTACACCATTTCGTATGATCTTTACGATGACCTTTTCATCTACCCTTGCATGTCGAATAGCATGCTGAAGATCTGTTGTATTTCTGATTTTTTTTCCGCCTAATTCGGAAATAATGTCGCCCGGAGAGATCCCTGCCTTTGATGCAGGGGTATCGCTCCACACCTCCAGAACAAACGCCCCTTTCTCTGTGGATAGGCCAAAATGACGAATAAATTCTTTTTTATCGTCCAGGCCAAGCACTACCGCCAGTTCGTCGTTTATATCATGCGTTCCTACACCCAGATACCCTCGTACCACGGTCCCTGTGGCCATGATGTGTTCGGCGGTTTCTTTTGCAATACTGGCAGAAATTGCAAATCCTACTCCCTGGAAACCGCCCGATCGGGTTGCAATGGCAGTATTTACCCCAATTAACTCACCCCTGAGGTTGACAAGCGGGCCTCCACTATTACCGGGATTGATGGCTGCGTCCGTTTGAAAAAAATCCTCATAAATAAAAGGAAGTTCGAATGGGATGACGTGGGTTCTTCCTCTGGCGCTGATAATACCGGCAGAAACCGTTTGTTGATATCCAAATGGACTCCCGATGGCAATGACCCAATCACCCACCTGCACTTCTTCAGAATCACCAAATTCAAGAGGTAAGAAATTCTCACCTTCTATTTTAATAACTGCAATATCGGTATTCGGGTCGATGCCGACGATATTGACTCGCTTATATTGTTCCCCATCATAAGTGACGACCGTGATTTCATCTTCAGAAAAACCGCTAATAACGTGGTTATTTGTTAAAATATAGCCACGTTCATTTATGATAATCCCTGAACCAAGCCCTTTTTTCGGCACATTTTCCGCGTGAGGATCGTGTTTTGGTGAGAAATTTTGGTGTGGTGGCGATGGCTCGGCCTCTTTACTGCCCCTGGAATATTCCTTCTTCTCCGTACTTAAACTGACAACTGATGGACTTACGAGCTGAGAAACTTTTCGAAAAGTTTGAATAAGTGGTTTTGTGGAATTCTCAAGCTCCAGGAGTTCTTGTTTTAGTCTGTCGATCTCGGCGTTTCGGCCTGCAAAAACAAGATAACTATGGAGAAAAAAAAGAGAAACAACCGCACCGGCCAAGCGTAATATCTTTATCCACTTCATTTTTTATTTGCGGGAACCTTTAATTTATACACTAAGTATCCACTACCTGCAAATATGCATAAATCTGCAAAGAAAGTTATAATAACCACTTTTTTTGCTAATGCAGGGTCATTTGTTCTATACACCTTTGCGACCGCATTAAAAGTCATGTATACAATTAAAATATACGTAAAACCAATGCCCGTTATCAAGAGCATTTTCTTGAAGGTCTTCATGAGTTAACACGGTTAAAGGTAAACATTTCTGTCTTTTTTAGGAAATGAAGGAGATGCGGTCTTTTCTTTTTCTCTCTCTCTTTCTTTCTCTCTCTATCATATCCAACTTCATGGTTTTCAACTGGTTGGACAGCTTAATTCTATATTATAATTTAATTAAGTATAAACACAAAAAAAATTTGTATCATATCGGAACTTTTTTTGAATTAAAAATGTTTTAAAAGACAATTGTTCTCCTTTTAGCAAGCTGATTTTTCGCT
>CAZFCM010000097.1:0-1284 GCA_964517725.1 uncultured Candidatus Saccharibacteria bacterium
GCCCGGGGATGATCTGGGCGCTTTAAAAGAAATTTTATCGCGTCGATTTAAGCATAAAGAATGGCCTCAGCCTGATTTGGTGGTGATAGATGGAGGTCAAACGCAAATTTCCGTTGCTACCGATGTTTTAAGCAAATTGCCGGGTTGGAAGGGCAAACTAGTTTCAGTTGTCAAGGACGAAAAGCACAGGCCAAGACAGATTTTTGGTGCACCGGAAATTATTAATCGTTTCGCCGATTTAATAAAAAAAACTAATTTTGAGGCGCATCGTTTCGCTATTAGTCTTCATCGTAGAGCTCGAAATCGGAGTCTTTTTTCCTCCGTGCACTAAAAGCGCTTTTTTCAACATGTAATTTCTGATAGAATCAATTTGTATGAGAAAAACAAGAGTCGGAGTTTTACGTGGCGGACCATCGAGTGAATATGAAGTTTCGCTTAGATCTGGGGACGCTGTTCTTAAAAATATGCCGGATGAATATGAACCAGTTGATATTTTTATCGACCAAGATGGCAAGTGGCATATCTTAGGAGGGCAAATCAGTCCGGACAAAGCTTTGCGTCGGGCAGATGTTTTTTTTAACGTACTTCATGGAGAGTATGGAGAAAGTGGCGAAGTTCAAAAGCTCTTAAGCGAATTGGGCGTGCCTTTTACCGGAGCGGACACTTTTGCTTCTCGTTTGTCTATGAATAAAGCTTTGACCAAAGATTTTGTTTCTAAAGTCGGAGTCAAAACACCAATGCATATTGTTTTTAATCGAAATGAAAATCCGGTTGAAGTGGCCAGCTCGATTTTTCATAAATTTTTAATGCCGGTTGTCATAAAGCCCGTAGGCTCCGGTTCTTCAGTCGGAATAACATTGGCTAAAGATCCGCTTTCTATCGCCGAAGGCTTAGAAAAAGCTTTTGGCATTTCTGAGAGAATTATGGCCGAAGAATACATATCAGGCAGGGAAGCCACCTGCGCTGTGATAGAGGATTTTAGAGGAGAAGATTTTTACGCTCTGTCGCCGATAGAAATTGTGCCCAAATCTCCAGCCGGTTTTTTTGATTACGAAGCCAAATACAATGGTTTATCAGAGGAAATTTGTCCAGGGAGATTTTCTAGAGCTGAAATCGAGGATATCCGTCGTTTGTCTTCGCTTGTCCACAAAAATCTGGGTTTAAGGCATTATTCTCGTTCCGATTTCATTATTCATCCAAAACGGGGTATTTATTTTCTTGAAGTCAATGGCGCGGCCGGCGTCGGGTTGACCGAAGCGTCTCTTTTGCCGAAAGCTTTGAAAA
>CAZFCM010000097.1:1294-1630 GCA_964517725.1 uncultured Candidatus Saccharibacteria bacterium
GAAAAATGCCGGGGCAAGTTTTTCCGATTTTATAAAGCATATCGTTCAAAAAGCATTGGGCCGGTAGTTCAGTTGGCTAGAACGCCCGCTTTGCAAGCGGGAGGTCAGCGGTTCAAATCCGCTCCGGTCCAAAAATTTAATTCAACAAGACGGCAGGGAGATATACACATTTTTTGGTAGATAAGTTTTGGAAGAGTTAAAATACATATTATGAACTGGCGTTTACCGGCTTTTGCCCTTTTGTTGGCTACTTTCGCTTTGCTTTTTTTGTCTGATCAGGGAATTGCCTCAAAAGAATTTTCGTTCTTTGTTTCGACTGTGGATAAAATAATTCCT
>CAZFCM010000098.1:0-1584 GCA_964517725.1 uncultured Candidatus Saccharibacteria bacterium
TCTTTTGATGAGTCAAAACCAATCTTAATTTCCTGTTCGATTTTTGGTGGATTGGTAGAATGTGTCATCTTCTCATTTGGAATTTCTGTAAAATTTTCCGATGCGTCAGATAAAATTGGTGAATTAAAAACCGCCGCTTCAATTCCATTTGGAAAGAACAATTTGGTTTCGCCAGCTGGCCGAAGTCCGGTCACCAAATTTGAAAAAGGTAAAATTGCGCCTGGAAGAATAATAGTATTCGGCGGTAAAATAAAATTTGAACCCGCGGCTGAAAGTATCCAACCAGAAAGATCGGTCTCAAAACGACCAGAGTTTTTAACTGATATATGGCCGTCTTCACCGGGATAAATTTCAACAACCGAAATTTTAGCTTTAGCGACAGAAAGTTTAAGTCTGGCCGAGGCATTATACTCGCCCGAAGAAGATTCCATCACCAAAACATAGTCGCCCGGTACGCGCCAAGTGTGACTTACAGTTTTTCCGCTTCCCAAAACACCATCCCCGAACGACCAAACCTGTCTAGCCTGCTCTATAGGCTCTTTTTGAAGGCCATAAGTTTCTCCGCGAAAAAAATATTCAACGCCAGCCACCAAATTGCTTTTTCCTTCTATGCTGGCAAAAATTTGAGGCTCAATTTTTATCCGGCTTACCGATATAGATTGAACAGTTTGGTCTTCAAGTAAAATAGGGCTTTCCTGTTCCTGGGAACTGCTTTCGACCGGGACAAATTCGGTCAAATCCGACTTGCTATAAGAACCGCAATCACCTAAAGTTGGAACTCCCGGTAAAAACTTATCGCCTTCTCTTTTCAAAGAATTCCCGTCGCCCGAAGCTCCATCGATTTTTGAATAATTTATTGAATCAAATACAAAACCGCTATCTGATCTAATTGATATCGCATCCCCTTCATTTGAAAGAGAAAAACTGCTGTCTATTACCGTCCCGACATATCCAGGATTATCTGACTTGAAAAAAGTTCCATTGTTTACAATAACAGCGCAAGCACCTATCGGTAAATCGCTCCGATCCGAAATGTCTTTCAAAAGATGCCCGCCGTTTCTGTCAAAAAACCTTAGTTCGGATAAATTATAACTTTCCGTACCATCATTTTTTATTTCAACCCATTCTTTATCAGTATCACCGCCGGGTAAATCATACATCACCTCACTTATCAAGATGTTGGACAAAACAACCGAGGGAAAAAACCAGACGGCCAAAATGCAAAAAGTCGTCAAAATTGCAAAACTAAGCTCTTTTGTCAAAACTTTTATCCTCATCACCGGATAGAATTTGCCTAACAAACTCTGTTGGTGCTTCGCCCGACTCTTCAGGTGAAATAAAAACTTTTGCGGATCTTTTTTCCGAATCTTTTTTCTTATCAAGAACGGAATCCGGATTTCTTCTTTCTTCTTTTTTAAGACCATCCTCAGCTGGTTTTTCTTTTAAAACCTCAGCTAAAGCTTGTTTTAAGGCGGACATATGCTCCCCTCTTTTTTCATCATCTTTTTTGTAAGCAGTCCGATTGGACAGAGAAAAAGTCGGCTCATTTTTTTCTTTACCGGGAAATCCTTTTGTTTTTAAATT
>CAZFCM010000099.1:0-1582 GCA_964517725.1 uncultured Candidatus Saccharibacteria bacterium
GTACATTACTACTCCAAGAGCGCTCGGATCTTCAACTCGTTTAACAAAAATACTGGCCCCGCTCTTGAAAACAGAAATTTCTTTTTTGAAGTTTTTTTCAAAGATGTTATCTGCGGCAATTACAGCAACACTGTCTTTTCCAATCAAACGCCTTGCGCTCAAAACCGCCCCCGACATACCATTGGATTTTTTTTGGACCGCATACTTAACATTCGTTCCAAAACGACTGCCATCCCCGACATAAGCCGAGATCTGTCTCTTATTTTTAGGCGAAACGACGATAACGATATTCTTCAACCCGGAATCAATCAGAGTCTTTAGAGGATAGTAAATTAGAGGTTTATCATAAATCGGCAAAAGAGCCTTTGGGCAACAAACAGTCAAAGGTTTTAATCTCTCGCCGTTACCAGCTGCTAAAATAATCCCTTTCATAACAAAGAAACTATAGTCCAACTAAATCAGCAGGACAACAAACTAAAAAATTGGGAAATCTTTAACGCCTTTTGGCAAAAGATTAATAGCCCATAATCTCATTGACTTTTTTGATCGTGGCCAAACCAAAAAATCCGGTCCCTTTCGTTCGATTATAGGCAGACAAAATCTCACCCGCATAGGCTTCTTGGAATTTGATAAGAGCATTTCTGGTACCGGCTCCAAAAAAAGTCGTTTCATTATTTTCGGATCCCGGACCAGATACGGCCACCTTGAAACCTTGACCATTCAAAAACTTCTGTAAATTCTTTACATCTTCGCCTCTGGAACCTAAAGCAAGCGCTCTAGTAAATTTTGGAAGGAAAATATTGACTTCGCCCGACGGATCAGTTGAATAAGCCGCTGATTCCCCTCCAATCAAAGTGATTTTAACCCTATCGATAACAGCTAAATCAGCGTTAAACGAACGTAAAAGATTTAAAATCGCCTCAATCTGCTCGCAAGAAATTTTTCTATTTGAAGACGGCAAACATTCTCCAACAATCGCTGGGGTGCTAGTTGATATCGATGAAGAGGAAGCTGGAGTAAAAGTACCGAGAGGCGATATTGCTTCAATTGGTCCAGAACCGTAAAATTCTCCCCCGCCGATTGAAGGAGAGACCGGCGTCATAACAGGCTTAACTCGCAAAGTGAAAGAAATGGAAGTAGAGGTCGCCCTATTGCCCGCCGCGTCCCGAGCAACCGCAAAGACGGAATAGGCCCCAGAAGTCAGACTAGTAGTGGTTGAAAACGGCGAACTGGTCATTTCACTGCCTCTTTTTTCCCCTTTAAGATAGAGCTGAACACCAATTACACCAACGTTGTCAGAAACCGAAACATTAAAAACGACATCCCCTTCATCAAGAGTGTCGCCAGAAAGAGGCGAATTGAAAGAAACTTGCGGTGGCGTCGTATCGTTGATGTTGCTACTCCGACTTGCTACTGAAAACAATATCGGATAATCACTTGTATTGGCATTAAGAGCAAGATCACGGCACTTTACAAAGAAAGAATAAGACGAGCCTTCAGAAACCGAAATTGTCATTGAATGATTTGTCCCGCCAGTGGTCGAAAACTGGGCAGTCATTTCGTTAAAAGGCGTATTCGGTGT
>CAZFCM010000100.1:0-1555 GCA_964517725.1 uncultured Candidatus Saccharibacteria bacterium
CTGGGGAGGAATCTGCGCGGGCTTCGGCTTTCTTTTTTGAAAAAATCGGTGGCTAATTAAGGATTAAAATTCGTGTTCCTTATCAATTTCCAGAACCACGAATTTTATACCTTTTGGCTCTAGCACTTTTGGTGGGATAGCGTGCGTAGAGCCGGGCTGTTTCAAAATACCCTCATGCACAGGAAAACAAGTTTTCGGTTTTATTTCGAGCGCATAGTCAATCGCTTCTAGTAATCTCATCCAAGGCCCTGCCACAGGCAAGGCTAAAACCTCAACTTGTTTTCCTGGGTTGGTGAAAGCATCACCAGGGTAGAAAAGTTTGTTTGCGATAAAGTAGCCAGTGTTTTGAATTGGCGGAATGGAAGTGTGCATAAGGGCATGGTCTTTGCCAAAACCCTCAATCAAAACTCCGTTCGCGTCAGAATTTTGACCATTTTCAACGATACTGAAAGCAATACCGTCTTTTTCCAAAAGTGCGCCAACACTTTTATTCGTGATTACTTTTGCTTGCGGATTATTTATCAAAAGTGCTTTCAGTGAATCAACATGAAAATGGTCGGCGTGTTCGTGTGTAATAAGCACGAAATCAATATTTTTTACTTCGCTCTGTTGTGTTGAGTAAGTTCCGGGATCTGTTAAAATTCTGACTCCGTTTTCTTCTATCAGCAAACAACAATGTCCAAATTTTGTGATTTTCATAAATTTTTTGTTAATCAGCCAAACTAATCCAAAAATCTAAAAGTTTTTGGTCATAACCGTTTTTTTGCGAAACTGCAATGATAAAATCTTTTTCCCACTTCTGATATTCATTGAAAAAGATTTTATCAAATAGTTGCTCGTAGTATTTCATTTTTTCAGCAAGGGTGTTGCTTTCGGAATATTTTTGGAATACCGCTAGAAAATTTTGGTCGTTTTGTTCAAGATATTTTATGGCCGCTTTTTCTCCCCGCCACGGAATGCCGCGAAAAGAAAAATAGGCAGTGATTAGTTCAATTACGCTATAAAGCAATCTTAATTCAAGAGCTTTGTGATAAATCTCATCCTCTGAGTTGTAGTACCTTGAATTGGCTATAAAGTTATAATTTGTTTTAATCCAAAAATCTCTTTTTTCTGAATCAGCTACTTTTTGAGCAGGGGAAGTTTCTTCAGTTTTACTTTTTAGACTTGCTAGTAAATTTTCAGTGTCGTATTCTATTTTCCCTTTCTTTAGCCACTCTAAAAACATTCCGTCGAAATTATTTCCAGAAACTTCGCTCTTATTTTTTAGCTGATTCAGAAAATCAATATCAAAGAAGTAAATATCAGAAAAACGATTTTCGATTGTTGTAAAAATTGATTTGATTTCTTCGGAATTTTTATCAATTATCACAACTAAATCTATGTCGCTTGACGGCGTAAGGGTCGTTGCTGTCGTGCCAGTAGAAAAAATACCCTTCACTCTTGGCGACATCTTTAACTTATCTATGAGTTTTTCGAGAGATGGATATTTCATATTCATTTCAAAAGCTCATCAACGGAAACATCAAGCGCTTTGGCGAGCTTCTCTAAAATCACC